>QLTX01000259.1 GCA_018725175.1 Candidatus Psychracetigena formicireducens | reverse complement strand
TGGGATCGATACCCAGAAATTCTCGGTATTATACCTACCCTCGAAAATGGACTAATCAAAATTGTTTGTAGGGAAATGGAAGTTATATATAAATTTAGACCAGGGCTTAAATTTAGTGATGGAACACCAATGACAATTGATGATTGGGCATACTCTTTAATGGTTTTCATGGATCCAAGACTACCTGTTACTGGAAGGGCATTGGAAGAATCTATTGATTTCACTAAAGGAGTCGGTGCCCATGGCATAAGAGGGTTTGATATCTTAGATAGGTACTCTGCTAAAGTATATTTTAGAAACACAGATTTCATCGCCTCTTTTGCCCATCCTGGTGGAGAAACTGTTCTTTCCAGAAGAATAATCGAACCCTTATTCAGAAGAGTTCAGGAAACTGGGGTAATGGACCACTTTACTAAAGCACATAACGTCGCTAGAGTTCCAGTTCAAATAGGATATTTCCGCCAGACTGAATGGAGGCCAGGTACACGTATCATTCACGTTAGAAATCCCCATTCCCCTTTTGGTCAACCAAATTTAGATAGTATTATATTCGAAATAATTCCAGACACTAACGCCCTCCTTGCCCGCATTATCGCCGGGGGTGTTGATGCTCACTGGGGTGGGCTAAGTATGTCCCACGCTTTGGTTCTTGAAGAAAGGATAGAGGCTCTTAAAAGAATCAATCAAACATGGCATGGGAAAATTGGATATGCACCCTGGTTTCTTGTTGAGCAAATATGGTTTAATCATGATAGCCCAATCATGGCTGATATCCGTATAAGAAAAGCTATCGCTCATAGTATAAACAGGCAGCAGATAGTTGATACGTTATTTGAAGGAAGACAAAGAGTTGTACATAGCTACATTGCCCCCCACCACTGGGCCTATAGTGATGATATAGTTAAATACTCCTATGACCCTGCTCGTGCCCGTGCTTTATTAGAAGCTGCTGGTTGGAGAATTGGTCCTGGAGGAATAAGAGTAAAAGATGGTGTAAGACTAACACTTGACCTTAGAACAGTTGCCGGTGATCGGACCAGAGAAATGACCCAATCTATAATTAAAGCACAGTTAGAAGAGGTAGGTATAGAGATTGATACTCACAGAAACTTACCTTCAGCTGCCTTTGTATCTCGACCACATCTATTTGCTAGAGCCTGGCCTCACATGGCAATGAGCGGTTTAAGCCCTGGCCCACTATGGGTTTTAGAAAGCTGGTGGAGTGCAGATTCTATACCAAGAGCTGAGAATGCTTGGACTGGATCCAACTTGACCGCTTATACAAACTTGGAAGTAACCGAACTTTTTAGAGAAGTGAGAAGAGAGATGAACCTGGTAAAAAGAAAGGAATTGATGGCTAAGATTCTTAGATTAATATCCGAAGACCTACCTTCTCTACCACTATTTCTGCATATTAACCCTACATACTCTAAGTTAGAGTTAGGTAGGTTTTACCCAGCAGTAGCAACTTTGGCCCGCTATTATGGTCATTGGTGGTGGCGTAAAGACGGTAAACCCTAAATTAGAATTAGAGATAGATTTTTAATAAACAAGGATAACTTGTTATATTCAAGGGAGGTGCGCAAGCACCTCCCTTTCATATGATAGGGGTTCAGGTTTATG
>QLTX01000258.1 GCA_018725175.1 Candidatus Psychracetigena formicireducens | reverse complement strand
GGTTTCCACTCAGTTACACGGTAGGGGCCATAACCAACAGGCTTCCTGTTCATGGTCTCATCTGTTCTAAACACCTCGGAATTCCCCGTATCTTTCATTCTATTATAGACTTTTTCCAGAATATGTTGGGGGTAAAGAGCCATAGAACCCGGAAGCCAGGCTCCCGGTACCCATAAATCAACCCTCCAATCTAACTCCTTATAATATACTCTAACTGAGTGAGAATCAAGTATATCAAATCCTCTCACTCCAAAAGCACCTCTACCCCTGGCTGTATCTACCTTATCATCTAAGGGACTACGAGTAGTGGGGGTAAGAGGGTCCTGCAAAACCATAAAGGCATAAGCCCAATCGTAAACATCTGCAATTTCTCCATCAGAATAACGGATACCCTCTCTGAAATTATAAATAACCTCCATAGCTTCACCCTTGATTTTAATGGTTCCATCTTCTACTGATGGTCTTTTGGTTAACACTCCGGGATAGGGGTTCCAGTCCTCATCCCTGCCTACAGCAGGAGGATAAGCCCAAGTAAAGTTAACCGTATGCATAGCCATCATTACGCCCACCCAGGTGTTTAAGGTGTCAGGTTCAGCATTCATAGCCACCTGAACAATACCACCTTTTTTAGGGGGATACAGAAGTTGATACACAGCATAAGCTACCTCTCCACGCGTTGCCGAATCTCGGGGAGCCGACATCCTTCTCGGTCTATAAGTCAGGTATTGGTGTTCGGGGAAATACCCGAGGGTAACCCAACCTATTGCCCATCTGGGAATTAAAGCCTCGTCATTGGCCCTAACCATGGGAGCAGCTATCTTTGCCGCCTCACTTTTCAAACCTTTTGCCTGCCCGATAAGGGCGGCTAATTCTGCCCTGCTAAGCAGAGCTCTGGGTCTAAAAGTACCATCGGGAAAACCTCTCATAAAACCAGCCCTGTGAACAGCCAGAATACTGTTTAACGCCCAATGGTTTATAGGAACATCTTTAAATGGGTTAACTGTGGTTCTATCCTCTAGCAGTTTTTTAGCTTTCCTAAGTAATACAGCCATCTCGGCTCGGCTAATATAAGCATCAGGTCTAAAAGTTCTGTCAGGAAAACCTACGATTAATCCTTCTTTTTGTAGTATTTCAATCTGCTTCTGGAATTGATGGTTATTTATATCTCGGAAAGTGATTGTTGTCGCTTTCACAGGAAGGTAGAATAGTGTAAACAAGAGTGTTAACAGCGTGAATAGAGAAATAAGATACTTAAAGGGTTTCTGCCTCCCATGGATGAACCTCTGGGTGCTAATCATTTAAATTAAACCTCCGATAATCAAGCTCCAGTTTCCGCATGGGAATACTGGGCAATTAAATTATATCATTTTTTGGGGTTTTTGTATTTAATGGTAAGTGCTTACAGAAAGTATAATCCCTGTGCTACAATTTATCATGAGAATAGAATTTGTGTTTCAAAGTGAAAAAAATATATTACTTCCAGTACATTATAACGAAATCATTCATGGGTTTATTTATAGCCACCTGGGAACAAAACTTGGTCATTTAATTCACAATGTAGGCTTCGCATATGAGAAAAGAAACTTTAAACGTAACTATTCAGCCTGCTTGCCTTAATCCGTGAGTCC
>QLTX01000257.1 GCA_018725175.1 Candidatus Psychracetigena formicireducens | reverse complement strand
TTTTCAGCCTTTAAAATGGAGGAAATCTCAATTTATGCCAGCCTCTTCTTTTTTGGTTTTCTCTATGCACCTATAAATATGGTTTTTTCTGTTCTGGTCAATGTTCTCTCCAGAAAACATGAATACGAAGCGGATGCTTATGCAGCTTCAACATACAGGCAACCGGAAGCAATGATTACCGCCTTGAAAAAACTGAGTGTGGATAATTTATCGAATTTAATACCCCATCCCTTAAAGGTATTTTTGCAATACAGCCATCCACCCGTCATGAAAAGAATTCAAGCCATACGAGGAATTAAAGAGGCCTGACCCTTTAATCCCTTTAATAATCCCTTTAATAATCCCTTTAATCATGCCAATTTTCCGAATAATTTGACAGGATTGAAACAGTATAAAGGGGACGACGGTTCTATTTCGTCTTGATACACAGCGAAAATAAATATTGACGAGCCATGTAAAATTAGGCATACTATAAATGCGAAAAGGAGAGCGAACAGAGAGGTGAGTAAAGATGGAAGATGTAGGACATATTGTCTGGGATGCTGATCTGGACAAATTGGACTTAAAAGACCCGTGGTTAAAAAAATGGTGGATTCAGCAGGTGTTAATCCACGGCAGATTTGAGAACATAAGTTGTCTGAATTTTGATGAGATTAAAAAGGTTCTGCCCTCTTTGCGTTTAACTGAAAAGATAAAGTCCCTTTGGGAGGATTATTTTAGGTATGAAAAGGCATAGAGAATGGGCATCTTAACTACTCTTCAAGAAGAATTGCTTCAGGTCTTTGCCGAGACAGAGGAGTCAAATCTTTTCTATTTGACGGGTGGCACAGCACTGGCAGCGCATTATTTAAAACATAGATACTCCAGGGACCTTGACCTATTTACAAAGGAAGAGGAGATTATTGGTTATATGGGGGACCGTATTCAGAATAGTCTTAAAGCAAAATCAATAGAAACTAAGACTATTAGAAAACTAAAAAGCTTTTATGAGATATTAGTTATAAAAGGAGGTCAGGAATGTCCAATTCATCTGGGATTGGACAGTCCCTTTAGATTTGAAGAACCTGAGGAGAGTCTGTGGGGAGTTAGGATAGATGCCCTTGTTGATATAGCCACAAATAAGCTTCTGACTCTCTTTGGCAGGGTGGAGCCAAGGGATTTTGTGGATGTTTTTTTCTTAGCAAAAGAAATATTTTCCTTAAACGAACTTGTAGAGAAGTCTAAGCAAAAAGATCCGGGGCTTGACGAGTATTACCTGGCTATTGCATTTCATCAAGCCAAAGAGTTACCCGACGATATATCTAAGTTACCTGTGCAGATGGTTAAGCCTCTTGATGTTAGAGAAATGAAGGGATATTTTATAAAACAAGCTGTATCTCTTATAGATAAAGCCAAGAAATCAAGCATCCACTACACTGGTTTTGACTCCTCCGACGACAAGCTAAAAAAATCGATTCGGTTTTTCAGGGGGACAAAATATTGTTGACAAGATTGTTTTTTCATCTATAATTATAGCCGAAAGAGTGGAAGGATAAATTCTACAAGAAGTAAAAAACATAAGCGAGAGGTAAAAAAATAAACCTCTGGAGGGCTGGGAAAAGGAGATAGATATACGGTATGTTGACTTCGCCATTCCCT
>QLTX01000256.1 GCA_018725175.1 Candidatus Psychracetigena formicireducens | reverse complement strand
CGTATAGTAAGTAGTGAAAATAACGCATATCGGCAGCGGTGTAATGGTGGTTTTTCGGAGAATAAAGATAGGGATTTCCTTCCAAGTTTGCAAACTTGGAAGGAAATCAAAAAATACCGATTTTTAAGGGCGTAACTTGGCCAGTTCCTCGTCAATATTCAAAGGCACTAATTCCACTTTCTGTACAACACGCTTGTTTTCGATGTAATAAATTGTGGGCTTCATAAAGACCAGGTCTTTGAGAAAACAATAGTTCTTAGAATCTATCACAATATCTGCTCTTGAAGTATCTACCTCTTTTTCTCTCAGAAACTTGTCCATAGGCTTCTTTCCGGCACTTGTAAGAATACTAAGCAGCGTAGAAGGTTGGTGCTGCTTTACAAAATCTATAGATTTATCTCTACAAGCCGGGCAAGCTACATCTGCCGGAATAATGAGCACTTGTTTGATACTATCTGATAAAGTCGGCACTACTCCTTGCAAAAGCTCATAGCTTGGCAGTGCTCTCATTGCTTCTATATCATCTGCAACAGAATTTTCTTCTTTAGCCTTGGTATCGCAAGCTTTTAGCGCCAAGACCACGCACAAAAACAATAAAATCTTTTTCATGTTATTTAGCTTCTTGAAGGGTGAAGAGATGAAATTTAATGAAGTCTTCGTTTTTAAAATCTGGTTTTCCTATGTAGAATCCTTTTTCTCCTACAAAGCACATCTGTGTTACATAACCAACTGGAACATCTACTTCAAGTATTTGCTTAAAGTTTTTATTAAGTATCATCAGCGATACTTTTTTTAAAAAAATTTTTTCTTTGTACTGAGCTTCGTCTGTACCTCTTGATGCAAAACGGTAATAGACATCTCTGTATTTATCGTAATACAATTGCCCATAAGAGTTAGATAATATATAAAATCTAAATCCATCATCACCATCCTCAATAGGCTTTTTAGAAGAAGGAATGTCATCGAAGTACTTTGAAGGGGCTGCATGAGTACTCATCTTGGCATTCTTTATATCATATTTATAAAGATTAGGGTCTGCGGGATAACTAATTATTAAGTTATTTTCTTTTTCATTATAGGCATAGTAGCTTTTAGCATAATTAATGCCATATACTCCCTTTCGATAAACCTCAGGAAAGCTCCCTATTTCTTGTAATTTATTTTTCTTTGAGTCAAGTACATAAATAGCTGAGGCTTCTTTGAAAGATTTTGGATATCTAGGATCAATATAGGGACGTACCATTGTATAAAGTTTTTCGCCCAAAAGTACAGCAGGGGCTCCTCCTGTTATCTCTGCTTGTGCAAAAATCAGCTTTTTAGATACACTTTCTTTATAATCAGTATAAGAATTATAGTTACCAGTGGCTACAAAAATACTATCCTTGTTGAAATAGTGCATTGACAATCCTCCTTCCCCTACTCCATTTTCTCCTTCACGTTCAAGTATCTGTTTTCCTTCTATCTTTTTACTATCTATGTCATAAATACAGATACTATTATCTGTATCAGAGAAATAAGCCAACTTCTCTTGGCTATCTTCTTTAAAAAGATTCAGACAAATAGTGAGTGGTGCAACTGTACTATCAGCCTCTAAAAGTAAAGAGTCAGATAACACCCAATCAAACTTTTGATCAGTTTCT
>QLTX01000255.1 GCA_018725175.1 Candidatus Psychracetigena formicireducens | reverse complement strand
AGCGTGAAGTAAGGGGTTCTCAGATTAGAGATACTATCTCAAACTTATACAATTAAGTACTAGAGTAAAGCATTTATTTATCCTTTCCATCGCCCAGTCAATTTCTTCTTTAGTTATTACTAGAGGCGGAGCAAACCGAACCACATAATCGTGGGTTTCTTTACACAACACACCCTCAAACATTAATTTCTCACAATAAGGTCGGGCTTTACTATAAAACTCAACTCCAATCAAAAGACCTCTACCTCTAACATCTTTTATATTGGTACTATTGATTTTCTTTAATTGAGCTATAAAGTATTCCCCCATCTCAAGAGATTTCTCCACCAAATTTTCTTCTTCTAAAACTTCCAGGGCGGTTATGGCACAGGCGCTGGCTAAAGGATTGCCCCCAAAGGTTGAACCATGTGAGCCTGGTTCAAAAACCCCTAAAATATCTTGGTTAGCCACCACTGCAGATATTGGTAGTACTCCACCACCAAGAGCCTTCCCCAATATATAAACATCGGGAACAACCTCTTCCCAATCACAACAAAACATCCTTCCGGTTCTCCCCAGACCTGTCTGGATTTCGTCTGCCATAAACAAAATGTTATTTTCCTGGCAAATTTCATAAGCTTCTTTTAAAAATCCTTCAGGAGGGATTATTATTCCGCCTTCGCCCTGTATCGGCTCAACTAAAAAAGCAGCAGTATTAGGTGTGATAGAGGATTTTAAAGCATCTATATCCCCATAAGGTATAACCTTAAACCCAGGAGTAAAAGCTCCAAAAGCCTTCCTGTACTCCTCAGTAGTGCTAAAAGAGACTACGGTAACCGTCCGACCATGAAAATTGCCTTCACAAGCAATGATTTCCACTTTGTCCTGAGGTATCTCTTTGTGGTAATAAGCCCACCTACGAGCAGTTTTTATAGCTGTTTCCACCGCTTCAGTACCAGTATTCATAGCTAATACCATATCTTTTTTGGTAACCTCAGCAATTTTCTGGTAAAAAGGACCTAATGCTTCATTATGAAATGCTCTTGAAGTAAGAGTAACTTTGTCAGCCTGATCCTTGAGCGCTTTAATGACTTTAGGGTGACAGTGACCATGATTCAAGGCCGAATAACAACTGAGCATATCAATATACCTATTTCCTTCAGGATCTTCCACCCAAACACCTTTAGCTTTAGAAATTACTATCGGTAAGGGTTTATAGTTACTTGCTCCATACTTTTCTGTTAACTGGATAATTTCCTGGCTTTTACTCATCTTTACTCTCCTTATTCTAAATGTTTAATAATATTTTGGTAAAAAACCTCTTTAGAAATAATAATTGATACTTCTATTTATTAGGCTTAACCATAGAGTTATTTATTACATTCTTTAATATTATATTATTTTAATATTATATTATATTACATTATTTAACATACAATTTCTAAGAAAATTAAGAAAAATAAAAAATGTCTACCCCTTGCTGACATCTTCTCCAGGAATAGTAAGCTGTCACCCTGAATTCAATTCAGGTTCTCCAAATTAAATGACTCAAAACCGGTGATTCTGGATTTAGGCATTCCAGAATGACAAAAAGGGCATATTACTTTTTAATATGGCTTTAGAAGGCCTTGAATTATTGATAGTTAGTGGTATTATTGATTTATTTATTAAACCATGTCA
>QLTX01000254.1 GCA_018725175.1 Candidatus Psychracetigena formicireducens | reverse complement strand
CCAGGAGGGGAAGAAAATGAAGGAACTCCGTCTTTAACACATAAAAACGGAGATGCTGAATTAAATTCAGCATGACAAAATAGTACCGAGACTCTGGATCGGGGTCCAGAGTGACAGAGGGAGGGGAAAGTGATGAGATTGCCACAGACCCTTCGGGTCTTCGCAATGACGGTGGGGGTATAAGGTGCCCGGAATGACGGTGGATAGTTATCTTCAAGTTAATATCTCTATCACTTTTTGAATCACAATTACTATAAATCCGGCAAATAAAATATAACTTACCAGGCTTAATCCTTTTTTAGCTTTGGGGTGTAGATACACATAAAGCTCGGTAGTTATAAGGGTGCCAATAACATAGATAGTGTAGTAGAAATCAAGGGTCTGGCGGGCACCAGCGGTAATAACAGCATTTGCCAGCAGGAGATAAGTTGCCACAGTAAGGATATAGTTGTTATATAAGGTCACTTCTCAACCTCTACCTTCAGAGGACCATCTTCAGTATTTTGCAGTTCAAGTTTAATTGATAATTTTGATTTGATATTTTGTTCTTCAACAATTATCACAGGTTTACCAAAGGCTTCAGCAACTGTAGAAGCAATTAGAGAGGTGACAGGGCTTCCCAGGCATTGATGATAATGATAGTTAGCTTTTTCCCATCTAAAGCCAAATACCTCAACATATAAAAGGGAATCTTTCATCGTTACTCTCACCCCATTAGCCACATCCAGTATGCCTCTGAGCAAATAAATTAGAGCAGACTCCAGCTCTCCCGCAGTTGAACCAGGTTTGTTTTCCCACATATCCATGGCTATTGAACCTGGGGTGGAAAGGAGTAATCCAACTTCCTCAGGATTATTGCCATATCTAACAATAAACCTTTTGGATAAAACCTGATTTAGTTTTGGAATCTGAGGATTACGGTGAAGAGGAATCAGGGCTTGGGGCTGTTTGGCTGAAGTATATGAAGAGGGTAGATAGACAGCCTTAGAGTTTATATTCAATTCTTCTATTAAAGAGGCAAGGTTTTCCAAGCCAACCTGAAATAATAGTCTTCCCGCCTCTGGAGAAAGGCTGGGGACAGCTTTATTGATAGCAAAAAGGATGATAGAAAGAATAATAAGTGAGAGACCAAAAGCTGTAATCCAGTTTTGCTGGAGTATAAAATAGGATGCTAAGGAAGTTAAAGAGCCTATTATTAGTAAAGCTATTCCCAGGTAAAAATAAGAATGGTAGCGCAATTTTTATTAAAACCCCCAATATCAGCTTTGATAACACTTATGGTAACCTTCATACACCTGTTTACAACCTCCCTGTTTCGTAAATTACCCTTGATCTTATTTGTTTGTTACTACAAAATAAGACTACCAGTTAACACATCAACTAATATGATTAATTGATGTTTATATTCTAACACACGAATAATAATTTTTGTCAAGCATTTTATGAATACTATTTTTACATTCTAATTGATTCATTAATAACCTTTCAAATAATTGAGAATGTTTCTCATTTTCTGCATCCCCGGGTTTTTTTGTCACCCTGAATTTAATTCAGGGTCTCCGCCCCTTTGTCTCCCCGTGCTTGACACGGGAACTCCGCTTTTAATGACTCTTAAACCCTCTCCTAAAGAAGAGGGAGAGGGCAGGGGGAGGGGGGATTTA
>QLTX01000253.1 GCA_018725175.1 Candidatus Psychracetigena formicireducens | reverse complement strand
AATAATTATTTAATAAACTCACGCTAGAAATTACCCAAAATGAAATGGGATGGCTGGGAGATTTAACCCCCGATGGTAAAATTAATGTTCTGGCTATGAGCGAAGTTGGCTGGAATGAATGTGATATACCGAGTAAAGCAGTTCCTGTTTTACCGGTTTCTGAAAGTTTGTGGGGTAAATTTCTTATTAACAATGACCCTTCAGATGACCCCCGTCGTGGGGGATTACCCCCCGGACATCTTCCTTTAAACTCCTTTATCGGTTATCCCCTGAGGCTGGAAGGGAAAAATATATGGAATGCTTGCCCTGGCTAATAAAAAGGGTGGTTATAATGAGGAGGACTTGCTGTTTCTGGAAATACTCTTTAATAATACAGTTGCCCTTTTGGAAAGAAATAAGAAGGATGAGGAAATTAAAGAATTAGCTGAGCTTGCTGAATCAGCAAACCGCGCAAAATCAGAATTCCTGGCTAATATGAGTCATGAACTTAGAACTCCGCTAAATGCCGTAATAGGATTTTCCGATATTTTAATAGAGGGCATGGGTGGTCCAATTAATGATGCCCAGAAAGAATATCTGAGTGATATTAAATATTCTGGTAATCATCTATTAAATTTAATTAATGATATTCTTGATTTATCCAAACTGGAAGCCGGTAAAATGGAACTTGATCCTTAAAGCCTACAGCTTTAAGGATCAAGTTGAAGCCATCCTGAGGATGTTTCAGGAAAAGGCATTAAAAAATGATCTAACCATCAAGGCTAATGTAGATGAAAACCTGGATCTAATCGTAACTGATAGAGAAAGGTTAAGCAGGTTATATTTAACCTCCTGAGTAATGCTTCAAAATTTACCCCTCAGGGAGGAAGGATAACTCTGGAAGCTAAAAAAGTAAATCAGTTAATTCTGTGAGAAATGATTAAAAATAAATTTGATAACTATTCTCTTCCCACGGGTGATTATGTTTATATCAGCATTATAGATACAGGGGTAGGGATTTCTGAGGAAGACCAGAAAAAGCTTTTCTTGCCCTTTCAACAAATTCAGTCATCTCTAACCAGGGATTATCCTGGAACTGGTTTGGGCCTTAACCTGTCCCGCAAATTAATTGAGCATATGGAAGGTAAAATCTGGGTAGAAAGCACAGTAGGCAAGGGAAGCAAATTCTCCTTTTTCTTCCCCTTTAAATATCCTGATAAATAATCCCAAAATGAGGAGGATAAAATTAAAATGAAGAGAAAAGTATTCAAGGTGCTGGTTGTAGATGATAACGAACCTAACCTTAAAGTCTTCAGAATTCTTCTACAAAGTAAAGGATATGAGGTGATTGAAGCTTTAAACGGAGATGAGGCAGTAAAATACGCCCGATTATATCATCCAGACTTGATATTGATGGATATAAGAATGCCTGTCATGGATGGTATAACTGCAACAAAAATAATAAAAGAAGATCCAGTTCTCAAAAATATTCCCGTTATTGCCCTTACTTCTTCGGCTATGAGTGGTTCCAGAGAACAGATTATGAAAGAAGGTGGTTTTGAAGAATTCCTTACCAAACCTATATCCGCTGCCTCTTTTTTAGAAGAAATTAAAAACTACTTAAACCCTGATAGTTAATAGGTTTACCTCACTTTCCGCACCCTTTTGGTTAAAAATATTATATTTTT
>QLTX01000252.1 GCA_018725175.1 Candidatus Psychracetigena formicireducens | reverse complement strand
CTAACAGAAATAGGAGGGAGTGTTGTCTCTTACTTGCCCGCTCCAACGGGGTTCACTGAGCATTTACTTTGAGGGAGTTATGGGCGGGGGGAAATCGATTCGGTTTTTCAGTTCATCCTCATTTAGCCATCTCTAGATATCTTTTACGCATTATTGAGTTAACCCTTTCAGCAATTCTATCTAAAGTCTCAGAAGGTGATTGTTTCCGGATCCACATCTTCTCAGTTTCTTCATACCAGATTCTTCTAAAGTCAAAACCTGATATGTATTTAGAGACCTCCATTGGCCGAGCATATTTCATCTCTTCCAGAAAAAGATAATTTCTGGTCTCATTAGGGAAATCAGGATTAAAGAGGAATTCTTTACTATTAGCAACAGACCTAAGGCTCGGTATTCCATCACCGGTTCTAGCTACGATTAACTGGTTCTCTTTATTCAGACGAAACCTTAAGAATTTTAAAGCCTCTTTAATGTGCTTAGAGCTCTTAGGGATAGAGTAAGTCTTGCTGGCAATGATGGTTGCCCTTTCCTTGAAGTACGGTAAAGGAGCGATATCAAATTCTAACTCTTTATTTCTACGAAAACTCATTAACATCCACCTTCCACAGATTATCATAGCTGCCTTGCCGCCTTCAAATAGATTGCCTGCCCAACCGCTTGAAGCTTGTATGCCTGTTCTGTCTAAAGAGGTAGGAGAGACATGATACTTAAACTGGAGGTCGTAGAAAAATTGTAGAGCCTCCTTATTTTGGGGAGAGTTGATTATACATTTCGTTCCCTCTTGATTAAAGATACTTCCTCCGTTTTGCCAGAAGATAAAGAAGGGTTCCTGAATCCAGGAATCAATTCCAAACTGAATATGCCTTCCGGTGGAGGGGTCTTTCTTAGTAAGTTTCTTAGCGGCTTCTAAGACATCTTCCCATCTCCAGTTATCTGTAGGATAGGAAACACCAGCTTCATCAAACATCTTTTTATTATAAAAGAAGACCATTGAACCAGCATTTTCAACAAATCCATAGATCCTTCCTTCATAGACCATTGCTGGTAGATACTGAGGCCAGAAATCTGACATGTCAATTCCCCACTCCTTAACATAATCGGTTATATCAAGGAGAATGTCTTTTTTAGCGAAGATGATAAAGTCATCCAAACTATAAAGAGGGAAGACGTCGGGGGGAGTACCACCAGCAATCTGGGTAAGCATCCTCCCTTTACTAGCAACAAAATCAAGATTGACTTTAATATCTGGATATGCCTCTTCAAAGGCTTCTACCTGGGCCTTGCGGGAAGGAGCATTATCTACACACCAGCGGATAGTTACTCTCTCTTCCCCAACAGGTTTTTTTCCACAACCTACTAAAACGGCTAATAATGATACAATTAGAATTAAAAAAACACTCTTTTTTGCTCTCATTTAACTTCTCCTTTGCCCTCTTTAAGATATTTAGCCACGTTCTTAGACATTAATATTTCAAAAAGCTCGGTTACTGCCAGTCTTTCCCGCACAATACTTGAAGCTACTTCCAATTCGGTGGAAGGAACCAATCGTCGCCATAGGAAGATGCAAAAGACTATTTATCGCGTCCGCACCGAAGAATCCATAACTAATCGAATTGCCCTCGACATGTTGCGTGATCAGGAAAACACAATTCGCCAAGATGCCCGGGCGTTGCT
>QLTX01000251.1 GCA_018725175.1 Candidatus Psychracetigena formicireducens | reverse complement strand
GAATAATTCTCCTATTGTTCAATACTAACTTAGATTCTTTGCCTTCCACTTATATCACCTCCTTTCCATTATAGGCTTTTTATTTTCCTCTTGAACTAACTCCAAATCTTCTGGATGAAAATTATTATACTATTCATTTATTTCCTTCTATTTTCATCAATCTCTCAATTCTCTGCCTTTCTGAATAGATACATTGAATCAACACTTCAACATCATAAATTTTATGTCGTAGTTCTGCTACTGTGAGCGTGTCTGGTTTTATTATTTTTAACGCTAAAATTGGTTTCTCGCCTTCTATATGTTTCCAGTAAGCATTTACACCTAACTTATTGAATTCATCTTCTTTGAAGTCTTTGACGTACTTCAAAACCTCTTGGTGCTTTTCGTCCACTTCTAATTCTATTTCTTGATTTACACCAATAACAAATTTCATTTACTACCTCCTTTCCACTTTTTTAATTTAAGTTTTCTTCTTCCCGAAGGCTCATCAACTATTGTGCAGACTGCTCCTACTCCCTCTAACGCCTGAAAGGTGATGGGAACTACTGTCTTCTCGACTTTCTTATAAGGCATAGCTACTGCACCAGTGGTAGTAGCTAATGGTATCTCAATAGTTCTGGCAAAGCCAGCTGGGTTTCTACCTACTATTCTAATACTCATCTCCTCAATCCTTCCACTTCCGATAGTAATGGTGTTAGCTGTTAAAACACTCCCAGCTATCGCTTTGTCAATATTCATTAAAGAGCTCTCGGCCATATTGCAAGTAATACTTAGCGATTCTTTAGTAATAACCCGCCTGATAGGAAGAGTCTCTTCTGTTTCTATGTCAACCGTATCCGTTGAGTATTCAAGGGTGACTCCATCCTCAATGTAACCAACTGCTACCCAAACAGCTCCTATCGGAAACCTGAAGGAGAGGGTAGCTACTCCTACTAAAACAGTAACTTCTTTCATTTTTCATCTCCTCTTAATATTTTTTCCTGCATTTCAATTACCTCCAGAAAATAAATGACTGGAGACAGGTCTTGGTTTAACTCAACCTGTAAATCCTGTAATTTCTTAACTTCAGTTTGCAATCTGACCATTTCCGTAATTATAATTCGGTTTTGGTTATACAGGTTAAGAGACACTAGGCTTTGGTGGGTCATAATAGCCACACAACATAATAAAATTATCACCGCTACCTTGACATTGTCATCAAATTTAAACATTTTTAGCCCTCCTTAATACCATCTACCAACGGGATAGGTTCTAATCTCGCCAGCAAAGCTTGGTACGTATCTGAGCTAATACAAATTCCCTCGCTTAAAACTGTGTATATATCATATGTATCTCCCTTCGACAAACTTTTAATGATGTAAGCAATTCTATCTCTATTTAGAACTACCTCCCTACCAAAATCTACGTCTGTGAATTTGTAAAACATTTTATCTTTCCTCCTTTTTATTCCCTAATAATTTTTAAACATACACTTCTCGCAGCCTTAAAATAGATTGCCCTGACAATCTATTTGCCCTGTGTACCCGCACCATTTACATTTAGCGAAAAGCAAAAATTTTAACGGGTCTTTAATGGAATGGTGGATATTTTCAAATCCTATAAAATAGGAGTGCCAACCTATCCAACAACAAAAATACTTTAATTTATTAAATATAATCATTACCATTTACTTTTCCTCCTTTTTATACTTAAAGATCTG
>QLTX01000250.1 GCA_018725175.1 Candidatus Psychracetigena formicireducens | reverse complement strand
TTCTTGCTTACACCTTACCCTATCTTAGGGTATACTAATTCAGAAACATTATAACTGTATCAATTATTACTGCGAAGATATTGAGCGTAATCAAAGAAAAAAGAAAGGTGTCAAAGATTACACTAATCTTATCTTCAGGCTCAGCTATTTCTAATATTTCATATAAGCGTTTTCTAATTCTTTCCAGTATGTTTACTCTAATGATTTTAACAATAAAATATTGTGATTACAATTACCCGATTTTTAAAAGAAAATGATTGTAATTGAGAATGTTTCTCATTTATTTTAAGACCCTACATTAAGCTTTCAAAACAACCCCTTGACAAACCGTTTTTTTTACTATAATAAAATGAAGAAATATATTAAACTTAAGGAGAATGCAATTATGAAATGTAAGTTGTTGGTTGTGTTAGGAACATTTTTTGTAGTGGTGGTGATGAGTTTAATGCCAGTTTCAGCTTACTGGTACTCTTGCCCTACCAGTAACCTGATAAGCAGGGGGCAATATGTAGGGGTACAAGACGGACCGTAGGTGAAATCTTAACGATATTAAAAAAATAAAAGGAGGTAAAAATGAAAAGTAGAAGACGGACCGTAGGTGTAATTTTAACTCTGATAGGGGTGGTGTCGCTGCTTATATGGGTATCAGTCTATAACAGTTTTGAAGAATCCTATCAGAGAAAGGTTGAAGAAAACTATCAATCTATAAGTGATGCTCGAGATATCTTGGATTATGCCTTCTTAGGCATTGTTCCTCCTCTTCCTGAAATTGCCTTAGAAGCTTTTCGTAAGTGCCCTTCGGTTCTGGAAGTGGCTGTGATGTTCCCTACTACTATATTTGGTTTAGGATTGATTCCTCGTGGCTATCCCACTCAGATAATTCCCATGCAAATAGATGTTTTCGCTCCTGCTGTAACTCCTGACTTCCTGCGGGTAGCCAATATTGAGGTGGTTGAAGGAAGGTTCCTTACCTGGGAAGATGTAGAAAAGAAAAGGATGGTCTGTGTTTTAGAAATTCACCCCAGCAATCCTTATTGGTTTGGCCAGGAAATGAAGATAGGCGATTATCTTTATATTGACCATGACCTCAACCAAGAAGGTAAACTAACTGAATGGTCCTTAGAGATTGTAGGACTGGTTAAAACTCATACCGTCCACGAGATGGGAAGAAGGGGGGGAGGTCATCCCCTTCCCCAGGCTTATTATCCTTTTACTGTAGCCTTGGAAGCTTACCGGGAGGAGATGGGTCCTGGAACACCCTATTTAGTTTATTATTTCCGGGTGCTGGACAATTTAAAGGCTGCTAAAGAGATAAAAGAAACTACCAAGTTGCTTTTAGGGGGTGCTGATCCTCATCTTAATGGTTACCCTGTCCAGAAAATTACTGGTGTAGGACCAAATCGCTTACCTCCCTGGGTAGAGGATCCTCTACATAAACCCTATATTCCTTTTACTAACCAGGCTCTTATCTCCCTTAACCAAACAAGGTGGTTATTCTATGAACTTCCTTATCTGTTTATGGTTATTAGTGTTAGTGGCATTTTTCTTTTGTTGTTAAAAACCAGAAGAAAAAATAATTGAGAACGTTTCTAATATATTCTCTCATTTATTGTTTCGGATAGATTATTTATGATGAAGGCTTTCCCTATTGACACCCACCCCTCTTTCCTGTAATATATACTCACTCTGGTTGGTGGTATCCACCA
>QLTX01000025.1 GCA_018725175.1 Candidatus Psychracetigena formicireducens | reverse complement strand
ATACTTTCGGTTAGTTCCAGTAGAAGCTAAGCCTGCATCTACAACGGACCAGGATAGTTCCCATTTTTTTGCTCTTAAGACGGTTAACAAGTCTTGAAGGTAACAGTATTTTTCACAATAAGTATAAATAAGTTTGGAGTTGGAATTTTTAGCCAGTCTCTGGTAAAGAAGTAAATATTCCCGGTCTAAAACCATTTCCGCATGTTGAAGGTCATTGGTTTCCCGATAGGTTTCATAAGAATTGGTGAAAGCTGTCTTTAATTCTACTGGTGAGTTTAGAGTAAGGATGCCATTTTTCAACATCCCCATTTCCTGATGGTACAATTTTTCGGTATTTACATTAAAAATCAGCCTTTTTAACTCAACCTTGAGATTATGAAAGTCATCAGACAGAAAAAAGAGATTAATAAGAAATTGCTCCGGTAGAATCTTATAAAGTAGCTGGTATAAGGATTTTCGGCTTCCCAGGACAAACCTATTTATATTGGTAATAGATATACTGTCTTCCAATAAGGGGAAGTAGTTCTTTACAAAAGGAATAACTGAAGTGAGGGGCTCATCAGCAATTTTTTTAAAATCCCTTGGTTTCAGCAGCTTTGATTCTAAACCTTTGACTACACCTACTGGAAAAGAATAAAGACCGGTGTTTTTAACTGGTTTATCCTGTAACAGCTGATTCGGTAAATAGTAGATCATTTATTTCCCGCCTTTTTTCATTCCTGATCCTTCGCAAGAATTCCTCAAGAGTAAAGTTCAGCTCTATACGCCCTTTTATTATATAAATACCGCCTTTTCCCTTTCTAACCTCAGAGGTTATCGGAAATTCCTTTAACACCTGCCTATCCTCTGGTAGGGTTAATATTATCTCATCATGTGGTTGGCAATATTTTTTGGCAACAACTAATAACCATTTATGGTATAAATCTTTGTTATTGATAAAATGATTAGCAAAATCTTCTAAAGCTGAATTGGCAATGTCCAGTTTTAACATACTTAGATTACGATTAAATTCAAGCATTAGTTTTGATTTTTCCCGTTGAACCTGTAAATTTTTGGATGACTCTATTTTTTGAAGGGTGTTCTCTTTTTCCTTTTTTAACTTTTCTTTACTTTGTTCAAGGAATTTTTGAGATTGTAACTTAGCTGTAGCAATAGATTTTTCGGTATTATATTTAGCTTCCTGTAAGAGTTTTTTCTTTAAATCAGCCAGAGACATAGTTATATCTGTACAGCAAAGAGTAATAATATAATGCTGGTTAAGAGAGCAAGTACAGCATAGGTTTCAACTAAAGCCGGGATAATCAAGGATCTTCCGGCAGTACTTTCTTCTTTTGCTACCATTAGGGCTGAGGCTGCAGAGGCTTCTCCTTGCCAGATAGCTGAAAAATATTGTCCCAACATAATGGGAGTAAGAGCTGCAAATACCTGTAATCCCTGAGCTATACTCATATCTGGCGCTGTGCCGCCAAGGATGCCGAGTCTAACCAGAGTCAAAAAGGCAGCTACCAGACCATAAAAACCCTGTGTTCCAGGAAGAGATTGGAGAATCAGCATTATTCCAAAAAGATGGGGTTTTTCTGACAGAACGCCTGCGGTTACTCTACCAGCTATACCAACACCTGTAGCTGAACCGCTAAAAGCCATACCAGCAGCTAAACCAACACTAATTAATGCGATAGAAAGACCTAACATTTCTACTTTACCTCCTTAAAAATATCTTTATTTTTTTTATTAACTTTTACATAATTTGTCCTTAAATCTAAAGGATTGAAGGCGATTCCTCCACCTTCGTAAAATCTACCAAATAACTCTATCGCCTGTAAACGAAAGGCATGGATGAAAGCTCCCAGTAAAACCATAGCCAGGTTAAATAGATGAAAAGCAATCCAGAGAAAGGGAACTAAAATCCACCCAAAACCTGTAGCCAACATTCCAACAATATTATTAAGGACCATAGCTACTCCGGATGAGGTGAGGTTAAGGGCAATTAAACGAGTATAAGACAAAACATCCTGCAGAAAGGAAGCTAAACCATAATAACCTACAAAACCATAAAGGCTGATGAGTCCAATGATGATTTTTCCTGCCCAGGTTTTTGAATCTCTCCCCTGGGTCAAAACTGTTAATAGTAATGAAACAAGTAAGATGTATATTGATATAGATTTAAAGTAGGCCAATCCAGGAAAAAACATTGTCATGGTGAGAAAAAGAAGAGACGAAAGGAGTAGCAACCAAACGCCCTGGTCCAGAAAAGCTGATTTAATATCCCCTTTTCTATAATTATGGATAAACCTATTAATAATTCCCCAGTACTGGGTAACTATTCCGATAATCATTACCAGGATAATTGCATTCATTAAGCCATCGGCATCCCAGGGATTTATAAGAGGTAAAACTTGAAATATCTTACCAGTGTTATCAAGAAAAGGAGATTTACCAAACCAGGTCCAGGTAAGAGACCCCACCAGGAAGGTGGTAACGCTCAAGAAGTATGCCAGGGTAATAAAACCTCGGGCATCTTTGTTTAGTTTAACCCTTCTGGACATTATAAAAGCAGAAAGAAAAAGCAAAATTCCATAGCCCGCGTCACCCATGTTAATAGAGAAAAAGAGAGTGAAGGGCAGGGCTAATACCGGAGTGGGGTCAATTCCCCGGTAATTAGGTAAGCCAAAGAAGCGCGTTATTATCTCATAGGGTTTTATAATGGGGTGGTTTTGAAGAATTACCGGAGGATTATCCTCTGTAGTTGGGCTGCTTGATTCTAAATAACCATAGGGAAAGTGTGTATTAAATTCTTGTTGAAGTTTCTTCAGGTCTGATGATTTAACCCAGCCTTCAAAAAGCAAACAGTTTCTTGTTCCACCCATTTTTTCCAGGTTTTCTATTCTATTTATCTGGGTGATTAAATAATCATGGTAAATTTGAAGATTGGTTAAATAATTTTTAAAAGCAACTTTTTCTTTTTCTAATTCAGTTAGCCTATTATTAATCTTATCCTGTTCAGTTAAAAGGGTTGAATATATTTCACTGAAACTTAAGTTGGAAATATTAGCAGGAAATTCAGGGATATATTCTTTAAATCCATGTTCAGATAATATCGGTAGTATCTGTTTAGAATATTCTTTACAGTATGCTATTTCAACCATGATGGACTCAGAAGTTTCCTGCAGGGAATTAAGAGCAAAGATAGGCCAATAATCACTCTTATCCATTGTTTTTGAAAGATTAGCAAAATCATTGTGTGAAAGGAAGCCGAGTTTAAAGGAGAAATTCCTGGAATCCTGGAGGTCATCAGGAGTCAAAGATAAATTTTTTAAAGGCTTAATATTTATCAGCTCTTTGATAACCCTATCTTTTTCTTTTTTATAACTACCTTCTTCTGTTTTTAAATCTTTAAAATGGAGGTAAATTAGTTCAAATTTAAGTGTGTTTTCTATTGAGAAGAAGTCATTTTCTTCAATGGAAGGTTTTTCTATTAAACCACTTAGCATCCCATTGCTTTTTTCAGTTTGATAGTAAGATAGAATTTCTTCAACCTGTCTCAGGGTAATAGAGGGGTTACTTTCTATTTTTAGAGTAGATGGTTCAATTGGAAAGGTGGTTAATTCAATTAGTCCAGCATTTCCCAGATACTCCAGAAGCAGAGAGTGATCTTTTTTTAAGACCCCTCCCCTAACTTTTAACATCTTAGCTATTGCCATTTTCCACCTGTTTAAAAATTAAGCTGCTAAGGTAATTAGTGATATTTCTTTGTTTAAGAGTTTTCTGCTCTCTCAATTCAGAAAATAATTGCTTTTCTCTTGCTTTTAATTCAGAAGAGTATAAATTTAACTCTTCTTTGATGGATTGCTCAATAAGAAAAGTTTGAGATTCAATTTCCTGGTGGTCTTGTTCTCTAAGTAGGTTAATTTCTTTCTCTACAACTAAAAAGATTTCTTTTACGGTTTGCTTCCCCTCTTCCTCAATTTTAACAGCCTCACCCTCGGCTAATCTGAGTTCTTTAATAAGTTCTTCTACCATTAATTAACCTCCGAAAATATGGCATAAAGGTGGAGATGACCGGATTCGAACCGGCAACCTCCTGTGTGCAAGACAGGCGCTCTCCCGCTGAGCTACATCCCCACAAAAAATGGTGGGCCCTTCTGGACTCGAACCAGAGACCTCATCCTTATCAGGGATGCGCTCTAACCAGCTGAGCTAAGGGCCCAGATTTATCTATATAATATATCATAAAAATGGAGTAAAATAATAAGATTATGAATAAAATGAAGAAAAATGGGAATATGCTTAAGGCTAATTTAAGAGTAAAAGTAGCAATAATTGCAGTTATTTTGATTTCAATATTTTTAATTTATTTGATTGAGTTCCTGGCATCCTGGCCCCTTCCCCGTAATCTTTACCATACAGAAACAAGTGCTGAAGCTTATCTCTCCATGCTTTACAAATTAAGGGTTTTCCAGGACGACTTACAGAATAAAAACATTGCAGTAATAGAATTAACTCAGGAAGAAATAAAGGCTTATATTTTTTATGATAAAGAGTTTGCTCGTGAATATTCAATTGACTCTTTTTATATCAAAGATGGCAACCTTGAGGTTATAATTAGCAATAAGATTAGGGGGCAAATTTATGAATTATGGTTTTCCTTCCACCTGGAAGCAAAAGAGGGTAATATTATATTGTTAGTTTCTCAGGCTAAAGTTGGTAGGTTACCGCTCCCTGGCATACTATCTCAATACTTAGCTAATAAAATGGTGGAAGGTATGGAACCAGAATTATTTTTCGATAAGGTTTTTATAAATGGGGAAAAAATAAGTATAATTGCCAAAAAGGAATAGAAAGAAAAAAATTAAATTTAATATCTGGAAATTACTGCGTAACCTGATACTACTTACTGTAGTGATTATTTCTTTTACATTGGCCATTACCTACCTTCCTCAATATTTTGATAAGATATATTCTGGGTTGATTTCTACTCTTTCTTATTTAATAGAGTTTGCCGTCAGCCTTCCGGGGTTGCTGAAAAGCTATATTCCATCTATGATTACCTGGGTATTTGGAGAATGGCCAGGTGGAATCATGGTTATATTATTATTATCGTTTATTATTCACTACCTATTTACAGGCAGAGTATCTATAATTTCCTTATGGGTTTTACTTTTATTTATTTTCCTCCAAGGGTTTAGCGGTTTTTTTCACCCTCAGTTTCGGATTTTCCGGGAACCATCACCCTGGGTAGGTTACCTTGGAGTTTACCTATTTCAAACTTTAGCTATCCCACTGGGTGAATGGCTTGCTCTTTTTATATACTTATTAGCTTCCCTAATAATGATGGTATTAGTGATGGTTTTTTATAAAAAGAGACCCAGAACACTGGTAATACGGGAACCGATAGAACAAGTTCCTCTGGTAAAAACAGAAACCAAGAAAGTCCACACCCCGCAGAACGAGGGAACCGCAGGAGAATATGTATTGCCTACTACCGACTTATTGAAGACCCATCCTGTTAAAATTGAAACTATAAACAAGGAAAGGTTAAGTTCAGTATTGCAGGATACCATGCAAAGTTTTGGTATTGCAGGTTCTGTGGAAAAAATAATTTCTGGTCCCACAATTCTGCATGTTGAAGTAAAATTGGAAAAAGGAACCCGTGTAAAAGAAGTTAAATCTATCTCAGATGAATTATCTATGGCTCTGGGAGTATCTCTTATAAGGATTGAGGCCCCGCTTCCCGGTAAACCTGATATGCTGGCAATTGAAGTCCCGCGTGAAAGAAGAAGCCTGGTTACAGTGAAAGAAATTTTGCAGAGCAATGATTTTCAGAACAGTTCATTACAGATTCCACTGGTTCTAGGTAGGGAAGTTACCGGGCAGATAATAATTGACGATCTTCGGAATGCTCCCCACTTGCTTATTGGTGGTGCTACCGGTACAGGTAAGACTATCTGTTTACACAGTATCATCACAGGAATGCTTTACCGGTTCACCCCAGCGAATTTGAAACTGGTTCTTATTGACCCTAAAAGGGTTGAATTTAGTATCTATTCTGAACTACCTCACTTACTAACACCTGTAGTTACCGAGATTGGAACCGCTATTAAAATATTGAAATTAATGACCCGGGAAATGGATAACAGGTTCCGTATGCTTGGAGAAAAAAGGGTAAGAGACATCACAGGTTATAATAAAGTATGTTCACCAGAAGAAAAAATGCCCTTTATAGTAGTAGTGATTGATGAACTGGCTGACCTTATGATGCAGATGGCTAAGGATGCAGAAAAATATATAGTTCGGTTAGCTCAAAAAGCACGAGCTACAGGTATTCATCTAATAATAGCCACCCAGAGGCCTTCCGCAGAGGTGGTAACTGGTTTGATTAAAACGAACTTTCCCAACAGGATAGCCCTGGCTGTTCCCTCGCAAATTGATTCACGGGTTATCATTGACCGCCCAGGTGCTGAGAAATTATTAGGTAAAGGAGACCTTCTTTATCTTACCCAGGATGCTATCCGTCCCCGAAGGATTCAAGGTGCTTTTATGGACGAGGATGAAGTAGCAGCAGTGGTTAATAACTGGAGCAAACAGGTTAAAGAGCCACCTGAATATCTGATACCCGAAGATGATGATTTACTGGAAGAAAACAACCAGTTTGAATATGATGAAGAAGACCCTCTTTTGGAGGAAATTACCGGGTTTGTTTTAACCCTTGACTTTATATCTGTCTCACTTTTGCAAAGAAGATTCAAGTTAGGTTATGGAAGAGCAGCCAGAATAGTAGATGAACTGGAAGCCAGAGGTTTGGTAGGTCCCCTGGAAGGTAATAAGAAAAGAAAAGTACTGGTGGGAAAGAGGAAGGAAAGCCACCCCTTCCGTATATAAATATTTAGATCTTTAACTATAAAAGAAAAGATCAAAAACTGTCCTAAAACTAATATCCTTTCTCTGGTATTTTGAAGGATAAACCTTTTAAGATTATTTACCTTTTTAATCCCGTAGGCTCCCCTGGATACCTGGTCAATGTTCTGATCCGAGTAATTAGTAATTAGTTGTTGCCATAAATTATAACCATTGACAATATTATTTATATAAACTAAAATTATGAATAACGAAATAATATTACGAGGATTTAACAAAGCATGAAAATGGGTTATGAATCATATGTTCAATAGAAGAAATAAAGATATCTCTGATGATAAACCGCAATTAAGAAAAAGGCTGTTGACTTTAGCCTTACCGGTGATTGTTGAAAACTTACTACAGGTTATTTTTCTCTTTGCCAATATGATTTTTATAGGAAGATTGGGTGCCATTGCTCTGGCTGGAATTGGAGTATCCCAACAATTTATTATGCTGGTGATAGCAGTACTAATCTCTTTTAATATTGGTATCGTGGTCTTGATTTCCCAGAATATCGGCGCTAAAAAAATTGAAGCTGCTCAAAAAGTTGCCTTTCAAGCTCTTTATTTAGGTTTGGTAGTGTCTATAATTCTTTCTACAGTCGCTATATTATTCTCACACGACCTTCCCCGTATTTTTGGAGTATCAGAGCAATTAAGAAAAATTAGTGGAGATTACCTTTATTATTTATTTGCCCCTTCTATAGTTTTTGTCTGGATGTTTGCCTTAACTGCTATTTTTCGTGGGTCAGGAGATACCAGGACCCCGCTTTATGTAGCAATTTTAACTAATGGATTAAATATTTTTCTTAGTTATGTGCTTATCTTCGGGGCTTGGGGTTTCCCCAGGTTAGAGGTTAGTGGAGCAGCTATTGCCACTTCTATCTCCCGAGCCGTAGGAGTCCTTTTATTGTTTATAATTATATTTGATAGAAAAAGACCTTTCCATCTTCCTTTTAGGTTACCTAATATTGATTTATCAATAATTAAAAGGATGCTAACCATCGGGATTCCTACTGTCATGGAAAGACTGGCTTTTTCGCTTGGTGGGTTCATATATGCAGGAGTAGTGCTTTCAATTAGTGAAAAGGCTTTTGCTGCCCACAGAATAGCTTTAAATGTAGAATCTCTATCATTCTTACCAGGAATGGGTTTTGCTGTTGCTACTACAGCTTTAGTAGGAATCATCGTAGGAGAGGGAGACTCCTCTAAAGCCAAAAGAGCAGCTATAGAATCTTTAAAATTAGCTGCGACTATCATGAGTATATTCGGTATATTCTTTTTTTTCTTCCCTGATTTATTAGTAAAACTATTTACTTCAGATGTGGAAGTTATTAACCAGTCAAGAGATGTAATACAAATTATTGCTTTAGCTCAACCTTTCTTAGCTGCAGTGTTTGTTTTAGAAGGTGCCTTGCGGGGTGGGGGTGATACCAGGACTCCTATGTATATTACGGCTTCTGGTATGTGGCTGGTAAGACTTCCCCTGGCATATTTGTTGGTGGTTCGGGGAGAAATGGGTCTCGTCGGAGCCTGGTTAGCTATGAGCGCTGACATTATTTATAAAGGTATCATGGTATTTATTATGCTTAAAAGGAAAAAATCTTTTAAGTCTCATGTTGAAATAGAAAAGCAAGAAGAAGTTATTCTGGAGGGATAGTTTGGGGTCGGGCCAAGGCATTTGGCAACCTGAAACTATTATTAATATACTCTACCTTTATTAATTTCTCTATTTTTCTTTGATAGTTCCTAAAACCTTTGACTGGTTTTGGGAACTAACCACATTGTTATTGGAAATTGTTCTTTTATTTCTTTTAATGTTCTACTGCTGTATTTAGGTAGAATTTGAAAATTATTAAAGTTTATTATTAAAACTTAATTCAGCATTAGGATTTGACATTTATCTCATCACCTTCTCCTGATGTAAGATTGTGCTGATTAGAAAACCTCTTTTCTGATAGATAATTTTTGATAAAGGTCGGTGGGTTTGGTAAATTTTCTGAGGTGATATAATATTTAAAATATCGGAAACTAAATATAGTTTTGGAAAACTAATCAGTTACTTGTACCTTAACTGCAAAGTGCATAATACAAATATTAGCTAAAGGAGAAGGTTAAAATGGCCAGTTCAAGCAAAACAGCAGGAACACCGGTGTTTTCTGCTTATTACCGTTATTTACTCGCGACAGCAGGTTTTTTGGTGACATTGAGCCTAGGCACCCTCTATGCTTGGTCCATATTTATTCCACACCTGGAGCAAGAGTTTGGCTGGACAAGGGCAATGGTTACTATACCGTTTACGGTTGCCTCACTGGTATTTGCCTTCGGCATGGCCCCGGCAGGCCGTATCCAGGATCTAAAAGGCCCCAGGCCGCTGCTGATGGTGAGCGCTGTTTTGATTTTCGCAGGATACGGGTTAAGCTCGCTGGCACACGAACTGTGGTGGATAATTATTACTTACGGCATTATCATGGGAGCAGCTATTGCTACAGGCTATATGTCGGCAGTAGCCGCGGGGCTTAAATGGTTCCCCGACATGAAAGGAACGGCAACCGGAATACTGGTGGGTGGATTTGGTGCCTCTGCTGCTATTTTCGGCCCGCTGGTTTACTATCTAAACGCTGAATTCGGATGGAGACAGACTTTTATAATTTTAGGTGCTATATTCGCAGCGATTATAGCTATAACCTCTTTTGTAATAAAAAACCCGTTGCCCGGATGGAAACCAAAGGGATGGGATCCAACCAATGTCGGGGGTATCCGCAAACATTCGCCCGAATATACCGGCTTTGAATTTCCTGTCAAAGAAATGCTAAAAACACGCGAATTTTGGTTGATGTGGACTCAATATATGTTGATTCTCACTGGAGGCTTTGGCATAATCGTGCATCTTAAGCCGATGGCTATGGAATTCGGCGGATTTTCATCTGCGGAAGCCACCGGGCTTGTTGTTTTGATTGGCCTTAGTAATTTGGCCGGAAGATTTGTCCTCAGTCCGTTATCCGATATCATCGGAAGATTGAAATCATTTACTATAGTAGGCTCTCTCATGATGCTGGCAACAGCCTTTGCCTCGCTGGCGGTTATATTCGATGCGCCATGGATGCTATATTTTACCGCTATAGTTGGAGGCGGTGCTTTCGGAGGTTATCTGGCTTTATCCCCTGCATTTACTGCCGATATGTGGGGTATGAAGAACGTAGGAATCAACTATGGCGCCATGTTTACCGCGTGGGGCGTTGCCTCTTTTGCTGGTCCCTATTCTGCCGGGTTGTTGCATGATGTTACGGGTAGCTATGTTCCGGCGTTCTTTATATTCGCTTTTCTATGCATCCCTGCCATATTGATAGCCAGAATGCTGGTGAAGCCCTTTGCATTAAAGTCCTATGCCCTAAATATTGGACTAGAGAGAACGGAATCAAAGGGTTAATCCTTGGAGTTCAGGCCGGAGTCTTGCCATTATGTAAACTTGAGAGTCAAAAGTACTCTACCTAAAAAATACCACTTTAAAGGTTTAGTATTTTTAGGCAGCTTTTTTCCCTCTGGGAACTTTTAAATCGTTAAAATGCATCTAAAATTATTAGTATTATAATTAAATGGAGGTTTTTGGTAGTGAAATTAACCAAGAAAAGATTTTTAGGGCTCGTGGTAGTTTGTTTTATAATATTATCAGGATATTATAGTTTACTCCATCTTAGAAGCGACGAAATTACGCCGGATAAAGTTATATATGAGCGTCCGGTGCATGACAAATTACCCCGGGAGATTCAAAACTGGATAGGGGACTCTAAAGAATTATTCTTATCTCAAAAGAGGGTTTTTGAGGGCAACACATATATTTTGGTTACCTGGGGCAGGAAAAACACGGCCGGGTATTCAGTTAAGATTGATGAAGTATTTAATGAAAATAGTAAATTAGTTTTAAGTATGCTTTTTGAAAATCCACCTGCTGACAGTATGGTAGCCCAAGTACTTACGTTTCCATACGACTTAATTGTTATAGATTATGAAGTTAGCGAGGTAGAGTTTCGTAGCAAGGAGATTGAAGAGTACATTCCAAGCTTAGTAGGTGTTCCTTATGTAAAAGGAATTTGCGCACAATCAGCTAATATTAAGCTTTTTGAACCGAGTTTTTCCGGTACTAAAAAGAGAAACATTCATGTGGATGGAATTATCTGGGTATTTGAAGCTACCTATCAATACAGAATAGTAGATTTTAATGGTGTTGAAGTGGTATCGGGTTTTTCTATGGCTAAAGCTGGAGGACCCGACTGGGGGTATTTTAACTTATTCCTTACAATTCCTGAGACTGCTCCTAAAGGGGAGTATTCGTTGGAGGTATTTACTCTTAGCTTTAAAGATGGCTCTAAACAGGATACTGTAAGGGTAATTTTTAATATTGAATAAACCACATGGCTAAGGTAGCCCTGCTTTTATCTGGAGGAATAGATTCTTCTTTTGCTCTCTACCTGCTGAGAGAAAAAGGTTTTGAGGTCAAAGGTTTTTCGCTATTATTTCATCCCCAGTCAAGGTGCTGTTCTATGGATGGTTTAAAAAGGGCTGAATGGCTTTGTAAAACCATCGGGGTTGATTACGAATTACTGGATGTGTCTGAGGAGTTTGAGAAGTTAGTGATTAACCCTTTTGTTGAAGGTTATCTTGCTGGAACTACTCCTAATCCCTGCCTGGCATGTAATCGCTACCTTAAATTTGGGTTATTTTTAGATTTAATGTTAAAAAAAGGTTTTGATTACATTGCTTCAGGTCACTATGCCAGAATTGAAAGAAATTCTGAAAACCAGGAGTGTTTATTAAAAAAGGGGATAGATACGACTAAAGACCAATCCTATATGCTTTTTTATTTAAGAAAACCATATCTGAAAAACATATTGTTTCCACTGGGGTCAATGGTCAAGGAAGAAGTTATCCAAATTTCCAGGCAAACAGGTATCTGGGCAGGTGAATTAAAAGAAAGCCAGGATATCTGTTTTGTGGAAGGAAATCTTGGTAGGTTCTTTCAGGAGAAGGGATTAATGATAGATAAGGGACCAATCGTTAATGATAAGGGCCAATTGTTAGGATACCACAAAGGCTTGTTTCTTTACACTATCGGTCAGCGTGAAGGATTAGGCATATCTTACCGTGAGCCATTATATGTAATTGGTAAAGACCTGGAAAAGAACCACTTAATTGTCGGAAGAAGAGATGATGCCTTAAAGAGAAATCTCTTAGTATCAGATTTGAATTTCTTTTACCAGGGCTATAAAAACACCGAAATGAAAGTCAAAGCACGCATTCGTTACGGTATGAAAGAGAAGGAAGCAACCATAAAACCTAGCCCCAACGATAAAATAGAGTTAGTTTTTACTGAACCACAATTTGCTCCCACTCCAGGACAAGGAGCAGTATTTTATCAGGAGGATATAGTTATTGGTGGGGGAATAATTCAAGAAACTTTATAAATAATTGTTGAAAGTTTCAATTATTTTTATTACCATAAGGTTTGTAATTAATATAAAATATTATTCATATGAATCTATACGATGATTATGACCAGTTAAATAGAGAAAATTATAATTCTTTTCCTTTTTATGGAGCTGACCGTATTCAAGCCTATCGCCTATTGGAGAGAGAACTCAAGCAATACCAGGGTGTTAGTTTAGAAAGCGCTTTAGAAGGAAAATTCATAGAAAATACAGGGGGAGCCTGCATTAAGGTAGAAAGTGTCCAGTCTCTCCAACTACCCGAATTTAACCAGGAAGGAGTAAGGAAAGATATAGCTTCTAATCTGACGCTATTATATGGTGTGGGTGTAAACGAAGAAATCAAACTTAGAATAGAAGGTTTTGAGAATCTTTACGACCTATGTGATCACCCTAAATGGTCTGTAGAAGCTCAAAAATTATTAAAGTTAATTGAGAAAGCAGATTTAAACAACCTCTTTTATGCAATAAATAGGTGGTACTCGCAAAATCATCCCTTGAATCTTACCCTGGGTAAATTATTAAAGCCCGAAGAATTTATCTATTTTGATATAGAAACCCTGGGATTGTCTTATAAACCGGTAATAGTAATAGGGCTGGCTGAATATAAAAACTTTCAATTAAATACCTACCAGTATGTAGTAACCAATATCAATGAAGAATCTTCAGTTCTCCATTGTTTCAAAGAACACCTGGAAGGAAAAAGTGCTATGGTTACTTATAACGGTAAAAATTTTGATGTGCCCTATGTTAAAGAAAGATTTAACCGTTATGGTATTAAACCATTCCAGGAAACTCCTAACTTTGACTTACTTTTTTTTACCCGGAAAGCCTGGAGAAATACCATGCCCAATTGTAAATTGGGTACTGTAGAAAAATATCAGCTGGATATTGACAGAAAAGAAGACATCCCTGGAGCCCTGGTACCTGATTTTTATTATACCTATTACACAAAAGGAAACCCTGGTCCTTTAAGGACCATAGTAGAACATAATCGGCAAGACATAATTTCTATGGTTTATATTTTGTATAAACTATGGCGTGAATGGTGCTGATAGAGATTGGGGTCAGCCCTTGACTTTGGACAAATTATCCTTAATTGCCGGAAGGGTATCTTTAACTATGTCCCTTGTCAAGGGCTGACCCCATAAGTACTCTGTAATTTCTTAATCTTAATTCCTGTTTTGTTTTCTCTAAATATTCTTGCATAATTTTATAAAAATTGGTAAACTAAAGTTAGTTAAATGATTATTAGTAATTTTGCTAATAATTTTACATTAAGTTCGTATAATATGCAACAAAAGGTTGATATTATGCATTCAATTCGCATAAAAACGAGTTATACGCCATTTCGGTAAGAGAATGGAGGAATAAAGAATGCCTGATCGCTTGATAGAAATATTTGAAGATGAAAAGCTTGTAGAGAAGATTAAAAGGCGACTACCTTATTTGTTCCAACTTGCAGAGTTAGAGAGTTCAAGAGCAGGCAAGACTGGAATGGAAGTCGGCTCAGTTCGGGAAAGGATAATCGTTGCTTTGCTTATTTATAAATTCGGCGAGGCAAATGTGGAAATAGAAATCCCTATCACAGAACCAGAAGTAGATGCAAAGTTGTTTAGAAAGCCAGTATCCGTTAAAACAATTACAGGTAAAAGTTTTGGTGGGGTAAAACTTATATGGACGGTTGACGCACAGAAAGCAAAAGAATTTCGTGAAAACTACTATCCTCACTGTGATATTCTCCTTGTTCAAATAAACTGGCATGATGTTGGAGGATTTTATTATATTCCATTGAATGTCCAGAAGAGGCTTTTTGATAGAATAGGCAGGCACAATTATATTAAACTTCCAAAACCTGGAACAAATCCCAGAGGCGTTGAAATTACTAAAGAAGCCTTATCGGCATTAGTTGTAGATAGTGAGTCCAAGAGTATTGAAATAAATTGGCAAAGAACAAAAATAGACTTCAATCCTTACAAAAGATGGGTTGACTTCTGGAGGGAGGATTAAGATGGGATTTAATCAAAGAAAAGCGGGGACCAAAACAAGTGCTTTTGGTTCTCCGGGAAGAATAAATCACGATTCCACCTCTTTTTACACAAGCAGATTATATGAGAGGTTGCCTAAAGAGGAAATAGTAGAGTATATAGAAAATCCAGTTCCGTCTGAGTTTCTGGATAAAATTTTTTGCAAAACCAGCGAAAAAATGGAAGAACTACCAGATAATAGCGTTCATCTAATGGTTACTTCACCGCCTTATAATGTAGGAAAGGAGTATGATGAGGACCTTACTTTAAATGAGTACAGGGAATTTTTGAAAAGGGTATGGGGTGAAGTTAAAAGAGTTCTTGTCCCCGGCGGAAGAGTTTGCATAAATATTGCCAACCTTGGAAGGAAACCATACATTCCTCTTCATGCTTTTATAGTTGAAGACATGCTGGACTTAGGATTCTTGATGAGGGGTGAAATCATCTGGAATAAAGCGTCGAGTGGTAGTCCTTCAACGGCGTGGGGTAGCTGGCTTTCGGCTAAAAATCCTACACTTAGGGATATTCATGAGTATATTTTAGTCTTCTCAAAGGGCATGTTCAGCAGAGGAAATCTAAGAAGAAAGAGCACCATTTCTAAGGATGAATTTCTTGAGTTTACTAAAAGCGTATGGACATTTGCTGCAGAACCAGCAACAAAAATAGGTCATCCGGCGCCTTTTCCGATCGAATTGCCTTACAGACTAATTCAGCTTTACACTTTTGAAGGCGAGGTCGTTCTTGACCCATTCATAGGAAGCGGACAGGCGGCTATCGCAGCCATAAAAACTCATCGTCATTATGTTGGATATGATATAAATGAAGAATATGTAAAATTAGCAGAAAGGCGCATCAAAGTGTTTTCTTTGAATTTCAATGCTCCTAAGTTGTTTGAATTTGAGGGGAAAAAAGATGATAGAAAAGGCGAAACGGCGTATAACACAGCATAAAAGGTTCGTGTCCTATGGCACTCACCCAAATCCCGACAAGTCGGGACTTCTTTTATGCTGAAAACGTTAAGCGCAATGCTCGCTACGGGGCGAAGATTAAAAAAGAAAAACGCAATAATAAAACTGAAGGATGTAGAAAA
>QLTX01000249.1 GCA_018725175.1 Candidatus Psychracetigena formicireducens | reverse complement strand
CCCCAACCGCTGGTAAGATTGGGCAGCACCTGAAGGAAAGAAAAGAATGGAATTGCAAATGGGAACGCTCGGTGGGTTTATGAGTTTTGTGAATGGTGAACTCATACCTTATCTTAGAAATCTTAAAAATAAACCGGGGACCACTCCTCGCCAGAAAGTTATTAACGAGGTTTTCTCTTCAACTGAAAGAACATACATAGATACTGAGCGCAACCTTCTTGATATTCTTGACAAGATTCACACCCTTTCTATTGAAAGTATTGATGAAACCCATATGTTCCCCATATCTCAAGTATATGAAGGATTGCTTCAAAAGATGGGAGAGAAAAATAATGATGGTGGTCAGTTCTTCACACCAAGAGAGGTTATCCGTGTAATTGTGGAAGTGATTAACCCAGAGATTGGGGAAACAGTTTATGACCCTTGTTGTGGAACTGGTGGGTTCTTAGCCCAAGCATATCAATTTATAAAGGATAAAGCAAAAACAGGAGAAGACATAGAAACTCTCAAAACCAGAACCTTTTATGGGAGAGAGAAAGAAAACCTCGTGTATCCAATTGTATTAGCGAACCTCGTTCTTCAAGAAATAGACGAACCGCACATCTGGCATGGAAACACTCTCACTGGTCTTGAGATTTATGGAGGGCTTTTTCAAGGGGCACCGGCACTTTTTGATGTGGTGCTTACCAATCCTCCTTTTGGTGGAAAGGAAGGTAAAGATGCCCAGACAAGCTTTGCTTACAAAACAAGTTCAACTCAGGTGTTATTTCTTCAGCATGTGATAGACAGTCTTAAGCCTGGTGGAAGATGTGGAATTGTTATGGATGAAGGTGTGCTTTTCCGAATAAATGAAAACGCATTTGTCCAAACTAAACGTAAACTTCTTAATGAGTGCAATTTATGGTGCATTATGAGTTTACCACCAAAAGTTTTTATGAATGCAGGCGCAGCCAGTAAAACCAACCTCCTATTTTTTACTAAAGGTGAACAGACGAAGGAAGTATGGTATTACGATTTATCTGACCTCAATATAACCAAAAAGCAACCGCTTACACTTCAGCATTTTGAGGAGTTCTTTAAATTACTTTCAGAAAGAAGAACAAGTGACCGCTCCTGGTGCGTTCCGATAGAAGATATAGAGGCGAAAAAATATGACCTCAAAGCAGTCAACCCTAACCGAAAAGATAATGAAGATAAAAGGTCGTCAGAAGATTTGATTACTATTATAGAATCTCACGCAGCAGAAATCGAAAAGGCTATAAGGCAGTTGAGAAACAAAAGAATATGAAATGTAAGAAAGTGAAATTTCCAATAACACAACATACAAGGTTCGCGCTGTTCACTCAAATGCCTTCGGTACTTTGCAAGCACACAAAATGTAAGCAACATTGCTGTAAGCACTAAAAAGGAGGAAAAAAGATGAAAGACTTTTTCGGTTTTCGTACGATGGTGAGCACTAGTGTCATCAAGTTTATTTACATTATGGGTATGATTGCTCTGACAATTAGTGGAATAGTCATGCTTTTCCAGGGTGATGAAGAAAGGATTCTTATAGGTGTTGGAACAATAATTTTTGGCAACTTGTTCTGGCGTGTCATTTGTGAGGGAGGGATTCTACTTTTCAGTATCCATGAAATACTTATAACTGTTGAGAGGAATCTATCCCAGAAGTAATTTCAACCCTGAAGCGTACTGCCCGTAATGTC
>QLTX01000248.1 GCA_018725175.1 Candidatus Psychracetigena formicireducens | reverse complement strand
CACTTTACCCTTATGTCATGCGTGACTTCTCTTTTCCTATCGGCGGCTTCATCTGGAAGAAAAAGGCACAAGCACAGTCGATGTACGATGCCTATAAAAAACATCGACGCGGAATTTATAGGGCAGATGTATCCGTGCCGGAGGACATTTATATCCCTGTCCTCCCCGTCCGCGCTGGGAAGTTATATTTTCCGGTCGGGGAGTTTTCAGGCGTTTGGACGGGGGAGGAGCTCCAGGCCGCCGAAAAGCAGGGGGCGATAGTTAATATTACTGAAGCCATAGTTTGGAGTAAGAGTTACCCGATATTTAAAACTTTTATCCAGAAAATGGAATATGAGAAGAATAATTCTACTGGGGCACGGAGGGCATTTTTTAAATTGATACAAAATTCACTTTATGGCAAATTTGGCATGAGACGGGAAAGAGATACTTACATGAACGATACGCCTGAAAATCGAGCTAAAATTTTAAAAAGAGGCGGTAAATTTCTGACAATAATCTTAGCTTGCGGGAAGACTATGCTTTTAACGACATCAAGGAGCTATGCGTCATATATTCAGCCGCAGATTTCCAGCTATATTACAAGTCTTGCAAGGTTGGAGCTTTTCAAGGTGATTGACAAGTATAAAGATAGCGTTTGTTACTATGACACTGACAGCATTATTCTGACAAAAAAACTAGCTGAAAGTATGATTAACAGTCAGGAATATGGTAAATGGAAATTAGAAGGAGAAGTTGAAGAAGCTGTCTTTATTCAGCCGAAGATGTATGCTGAAAAGCTGAAGTCGGGGAAAGAAGTTTTGAAGTCCAAAGGACTTATCCGGCAGGAGGTTGAAAAGCTATCCTATAAGAGCTATATGAATATTATGGAAAAAATTAAGACTGGAGCGGTACGGATTGAAATGTATAGCGGGGTAGAATCACGGCAAAAATTTATTACTAGCATAATAAAAGGCGAAGATGTAGATACCGCTATATATTTACGTAAGTCGCTGAATTTACGACAATCAGAAAAAAGAGAGATAGACTATCTTAATAATACCAGCAAACCACTCGTATTCAAAAAATCAGAATAATGCTATATTTTTACTTGACGCCCCCTTTATTATATGAGATAATTAAATCATATAGGAAAGGGGGTGTTTTTATTATGGAAATTGGTGTAATAATAGACTTGATACAATCCGTTGGATTTCCGATTTTTGTCGTAATCTGGCTTTTAGTAAGGTCGGAGAAAAAAGACGAGCGGATGATTGAGGCACTAGGAGAGCTAAAAAAGGTTGTCCATGATTATCATGTATACATGATTAAAAGAGAAGTAGAGTGCGAGGTGAAAAGAAATGGAAAATAACGGTAAATATAAAGTAGAAATTGAAAGGGAAGGAGCTAAAATTATGGAAACTAAAGAAGAAGCTGATGTGCTGGAAGAAGTAGTAAAAGAATTAAAAGAAATAAAAGCGGCTATTGATAATTTAGAAAGGAAATTTGAGTTTGTCTGCGTTCTTAACGGGCTGATAGGAGGAAGATAATCATGGAAAATGGTGAAAATGAACTTATCATACTAGGAGAAAATAAGGCAAAAATTGAAATTTTAGAGGCCTTAGTAACAGAATTGCAAGAAAAAACTGATAATTTACACAATAGAATTGAATATGTCGATGAAAGTCTAGGTTACGTGCGCGAGCGCGTAGAAAAAATTGAACTAGCTG
>QLTX01000247.1 GCA_018725175.1 Candidatus Psychracetigena formicireducens | reverse complement strand
CTTGCCGCTACCTCGCTTCCCAAGGAAGTAGAAAATAAGCAGATTTATACCACAATGACAAAACCACTCAGCCGCTGGGGATTTCTTCTCGGGAAAGCAATAGGAGTCATCTCTGTTATTGCCCTGCTGCTATTTATAATGGCTGGGCTTTGCATGATTTTTGCCTATTTTGTTGAAGGGAGTATTGGTTTAAACTTCTTCAAGGCAGTCATGATGCTTTTCTTTAAACTCACCTTAATGGTTTTTATAACCGTAATGGGAACTACCTTTTTATCTTTTTCGGTGAGCGCCATTTTATCTCTCTTCATATTCTTTGTTGGTCACATGACTGAACTGTTAGAGGATATAGTCAAGCTTATAGCTCTTAGAGGGGAGGAAATTCCAGGCTTATGGGAAAGGATGGTCCGGGCTTCTATAGAATTATTTGCCAGAGCCTTTCCCGACTTTCGAGTATTTAGCGCTTCTGACTTTGTCATTAATCAGATAGCCATCCCTTTTTTATATATGAGGAATGCATTTTTTTACGCCCTTATTTATATTTTGATTAGCTTTGCAATTGCCTCTCTCGTTTTTAAACACAGACAATTTACTTAATATTATGAAGAAAATGGCATTTTATCTTTTGTTTATTATTCTCTTTGCTTCCCTCATTCCTTTACAGGAAAGAATAAATCGGCTGCGAGAAGAAGAAAAACTTATTGAAGTTGAAATATTTGAAGCGACAACGCCCAGCGATGTCTGGGGAACTTTGCTTTTAGGTGGTTTTCGTGGAATTGCCGTAAACATCCTCTGGGTAAGAGCAATGAGGCTTCAATGGATAGAGGAAGATTTTTTGGAGCTGGTAGCTCTTTATGGGATAATACAGGCTCTTCAGCCGCGCTTTGCTCTCATATGGTCATTTAGTTCCTGGAATATGGCATATAATATTGCCGGCCAGGTGGACACGGAAGAGGAAAAATGGAAATGGATTCAAGCAGGCGTCTCTGACCTGGAAAAAGGAATTAAAAGGAATCCAGGAAATTTTCGTCTCCTACTTGAACTGGGCTGGTTCTATTTTGATCGCATGGGTGGAGAGGCAGTCCGGCGTCCTGATGCTCCTTTTCACAGGAGGCAGCTTCAGAAAAAAGGAAGAGACCATCTTTACATGGCTCTTTACTGGTTTGAAAGAGCAGCCAAAGTAGAGAAGGATACTATTATTGCGGGTAGAGCAGTTGCTCAAGTCTTTGAAAGATTAGCAACTCGGGCAGAAAAAGAAGGTCAACTTGAGAAAAAAGTTTTTTACCAGAAGAAAACATTGGAACGGTGGAGGCGCAATTTAGAAATAGACCCGGACGATGCGGCATCGCAGCGGCACTACCAGCGCTGGAGAGAAAAGATTTATATGGAAAGATAATGAAGATTCTTGCTCTTATTGGAAATACCTACAAGGAGTCTGTCAGGCAGCCAGTCTTCTTTGTGCTTCTCATCGGTGGCGCTATTTTAATCTATACATCGCCATTTTATACTCTCTTTGCCTTCGGAGGAGAGACAAAGATGATAAAAGATATGGCATTTGCAACTATCACTGTTTGCAGTTTATTGCTTGCTCTCCTCAGTGCTTCTACCGTCGTAGTCGATGAGATTGAGAGCAAGAGATTACTTACCCTTATTTCTAAACCACTAACAAGAAGTGAGTTTATTTTCGGTAAGTTCATAGGCATTATCTTCAGTGTTTTTATGACAATGGC
>QLTX01000246.1 GCA_018725175.1 Candidatus Psychracetigena formicireducens | reverse complement strand
AACTGCATCAATATCCTTATAAATATTCCCTAAGCATGTATCGATTATAATCTTACTATTACCGATTTTTTTTATCTCATTTTTTCCAATTATCTTAGTGTTTTTAGGAACATGTATAGATATAATATCGCTTTTTTCAAACAAATCATTGATAGGCGAATATTGAACTCCTTTCTCCTCCCACTCTGTATTTCTGGATCTACTGTAATATAAAACTTTCATTTTAAACCCCAAAGCTATTCTAACAACTTGTTGCCCCACTGCTCCAAGACCAACAATTCCAATTGTTTTTGAACTAAGTTCACTAGGCCCATCTCTCCACTTGTGCTTACCGAATCCCCTAAAAAGATTGAGTAGTTGAGCAAAAATATACTCAGCCGTACTATCATCGCCATAATCAGTAACATTCTTGATAACTATGTTATGTCTTTTTACCGCTTCTAAATCAATATTAGCTAAACTCGTTCCGCAAATTCCAATGTATTTAAGATTCGGGGTATGTTTTAAAATTGAAGCGGTTATTATTGAATTCCAATTACCCAAGGCCGCGTCAGCATCATTAATTCTTTGATAGATTTCCGTTTCACCTTCTGTGTCAAATTCAGGATAAATAACACGCTCGTTTGAATAATGTTGAATTTTTTCCTTCGCTTCCTCGGTAATCCTAACTGTATTAATACAGGCTATTTTATTGAATTTTTTCATCCTTGGTTTTTAAAAAATTTTCCTATGGTCTATTAATAAACCTCTATATAATAGAATGAATTACTTAGACGGTTACAATTTCAAATCTATCGTATACTTTTAACATTCTGCTTAAGACTTCATCCGCCGTTTGTCCAGTGATTTGAATCCAACCAGCACAACTTGTATATTGTCTTTTTGATTCTATAACATCTCCCACCTTATACGTAACATTACCATCAATTACTCCGTCAAGATCACATAAGTCCCTATAGGAAGAGATCTTAGTAACTATTCCATTGATCAATGGCAGAAACATATCACCAACACACTGTTTACCATTTAACGGAAGTGGTTGAATTTTTCTTCCAACAACAATGTCAACCAATAAAGAGCAAACATCTACATCAAAGGCAATACTTTGATTTGATAACATGTGGTCACCAGGAGTTCGCCATGCAAATTCACAGACTGTAGGTTGTCCTTGGAGATCAACAAAGAATTCGATTTCTATATATCCATTTTTTAGGCCAAGCTCACTAATTATGTTTTGAGTTATTTTTACTCCATCGAATTTAATGTTATTAGGATTTTCTGCAACAGTGATCTGAGCAAACTTCTCTTTCTTCTCGGCGAAGCTAAGATTAGTGTACGGGAGCCACGTGATAAAAGTTCCCACAACCTTACCATCCTGCACTAGAGAATCAAAACTCCAGATTAGGTATGGGCAATACGTTTCCGCTATGAATCGCCCCGTAGAATAATCAAGCTGAAGAGCTTCTAACTGACTCTCATTTTCAATTCTATACACTTCCTTTGACGAAAGTCCTTTACGCCACTTAACTATAAAAGGAAAACCATCATGTTTTTCAGCAAATTTCAACACATCATCAATGGAGGACAGCTCTTGATAAGACATTGTTTTGTATCCGAGTTTTCGTAGCATATCTTTCATTACTGCCTTATCTCTTACGCAACTGGCTTGATACTCATTCAACGCGCCAGGAAGTTTAAGTAGCGAAGCAAATTTTTGAATCACCTCCTGGTTATATTCAGA
>QLTX01000245.1 GCA_018725175.1 Candidatus Psychracetigena formicireducens | reverse complement strand
TTCATGGGCAATAATCCCAACGGCAAGTCTTTTCTTAGTACGAATGGAACTTCTAGGTACATCTCAAAAGTTATAGTTGCGGTAGCACCTGCGGCAATGGTAAAAGAGGAAGTACCTGTCAATGTTTCTCCTGCCGTAGGAGTACCACCAGTTATGGTAAGTCTTGCTATACGATTATCAATGCGGTTGGCGATAGAAATAAACATATTCCTATAATTACGCTTTAAGGCAAGATTTAATAGTTGGTAGCCATCACAGTTAATTATGGAAACTTTACCATTAAACATGACATTCAAATTGGAAATGATATTAAATGGAAATTCAGGTGCTACGTTTACAGTGGCTACAGCACCCCCGGTGTTATGCAGGTTAAAACTTCCAGTAACGTAAAGTTCTAGTCCTTCCCCCAGTCCTACGTTCTGCAACCTGAAACTGGTTTGGCTACCGGGTACAAGTCTTTCTTCGTTTAGTTGAAGGTAGTTTTGCTCTGAATGTTCAAAAAATACATCTGCCATAGCTCTCATGTGAGTGGTATCCGGTAGTAACATGGCTCCTGCCGCTACCCCACCTACATAAGGACTGGTTACGCCACCCTGCGGAACAGAATTGGAACGAATGGTTTTCATTGTTTAACCTCCTAATTTTTTACTTTTAATGGGGAATGCTTGGAAAAACTGCCTTTAATGCGGTCTAGTTCCAGAAAAGAGTAATCGTATTTTAGAGTAGAAGCCGAACGGTAGAAATTGGTAGGGTCACGCGAAAACTTAGCTAACTTTTTAACGTCCTCAGAGTATGATAGGTAGTAAATGTAAATTCTTCTCGCTTCTGTCAATATTGCCATGGGGATATTAGACGGTCTTTGGGTAGATATCCAAAAAGAGGATTTTCTCTGTCTAGCGGTAGAAATGCCGCGACTTAACCAATCTGGAAAACTCTGCCCATAACCTAAGTGGAAAATCTCGTCAATATAGATAATCCTATTTTTTCCCCCTCTGGTAGTTACTAACATTTTTATTACATAGTTATATGCCTCCTTCGTACGCCATTCTAAGTCTGGACGATAGACTATTTTATCATAACCCAAGATTTTACTGTTCATCCGGTAAGGATTGGTTATCAGTACGCCTTCCATTTGCAGGGTGTTATGGGTGTCAAATACAAAGTAGCGGTCGTAGTTTGCTATCATATTTTGGGCTAGGTAAGTTTTCCCACTTCCGGTTGTGCCGCAAAAAATTAAATGCTCACCATATTCTGGTAGTGCTATCACCCCCATTTGCTTCCCTCCTAGCTTTTTCCTCCTGTTCTTTTCCCTTCCTTTCTTTTACCTTTTTAACCATTTCGAAAACTTTAGCCATCAAACCCATTAAAAGGAAAATTGGGTCAAGGAAAGTTAGGATATCACTTAAAATGGGATTTTTAGAAGCTAAACGTAAAAGTTCTCTAGATTCTTGTTGAAAATCCTTTTCCTTATATTGACAATCTACCTTTAAGAGAAAAGCCGCACTAGAAAAGGTTTTAGCAAATTTTTCTTGCAGTTCTTCCTCCGTAAAAGTAGTTTTTTTGGGTTTACGCCCTCTTTTCTCTTTAATGGTTGTTTCTTCCTCTATAGGTAGTTCTTCCTCTTTTTCTGCTTTTTTAGGCATTAGTATACCCCCCACCAATGTTTCTTACTTTTCTCTTTACTTTTTTTAGGTGGTAAAATGACGGTGGGTTCTTCCGCCAAGGGTAACTCGCTTTCTACT
>QLTX01000244.1 GCA_018725175.1 Candidatus Psychracetigena formicireducens | reverse complement strand
AATATGCCGATGGAAATCTTATCGAAAAAGCAGTGTAAATTCACCAAATGTTCCTAAAAAAGATTAGAAGGGTCAGGGGTCAGGTCTCAACACTTGACAGAATTTTATCTCTATGATATTATCGTAGTGGTGAAAGGATAATGTCATGGCCCGCCCACTGAGAATAGAATACGAAGGCGCCTTCTATCATGTTATCCAGCGCGGAATAGAGCGAAGAGACATTTTTATAGCCGACAGCGATAAACAAAGGTTTCTTTCTTATTTTGATTTCGCTCATACCGGATATGGCGCAATCATCCATACCTATATCCTCATGAATAACCACTATCACATAATTCTTGAAACCCCCTGGGGAAACCTAAGTAAGGTCATGCACTATCTCAACACAAGCTATGCCACATATTATAATGCCCAAAGAAAAAGAGTGGGACCGCTTTATCAAGGCCGATATAAAGCTATTTTGGTCGAACAAGACGAGTATCTTCACCATCTTTCAAGATATATCCATTTAAACCCAGTCAGGGTAAATCTTGTAAAAGACCCCAAAGAATATCACTGGAGCAGCTATCATTATTTTACTTCTCCCAAAGTTAAACCGCCAAGATGGCTCAATACAGGTTTTATCCTCTCAATGTTCGATGATAAGATTCTACAAGCAAAGAGATTATACAAAAACTTTGTTATGGAAGCTATCGGAGATGAAAAAGATATCATAAGGAAAAATACGATAAAAGGCTTTATTCTGGGAAGCGAAGAATTTGTGGAAAATATAATAGATAGATTCATCCATGGCGAAGAAAATCCCGAAATTCCCATCATAAAAGATTTGAAGCAAAGAAAAGAACCTTCCTTAGAAAGGATTAAACAGGTCGTAGAAGAAAATGTACCAACTAATAAGAAATTGCAGAGGAAACTTTGTCTATATCTTTCCCGCAAATATACACAAAAAACGCTTAACCAAATAGCTGACTTTTATGGTAGAATAACCGATGCAGGTGTATCCCAAGCATTCAGGCGAACTCAGAACAAAAGGAAAGAGGATAACACGCTAAACAAACTACTGATAGGGTTAGAAAAACATGCGAGTTTGTTGAATGTTGAGACCTGACCCCCTAGTACTAGTATACACGGACTACGAGCAAAAAGATGACTCAAGAACTGAGGCAGTGAGGTTGGCATTCAAGTATAAATTTTAGAGAAGGAGTGAATCTATGCCCTGGCTTAAATTTGATGAGAAACAATGGGAATAGCTTAAAGAGGCGCTTGAGCGTGTAGTAAATGTGGCTAAAGAGATTCAACTAGAGATGAAGCGCGCGAATAACTTAAAGGAAAAGGAATTGAAGGAAAAAGAGGTCTAAATGGCAGAACTTGTCTTAAAACTTTTAGGAATTTTATTTGGGGTTTTGGCCAGGACATTGGTTCCCTATTTAAGAAAATTAAAGCAGGGAAAAGTAAAAAAATTCTGGAATGGATACTGGATTCAGGCTGTGGCTTCGCTTGCCCTAGGGGTAATGACTACGCTTTTGATATTCCCTCAATTTAATGTGGCTAAACCCGGCGTGGGCATTGAGGCTTCGGTTAAATTATTTTGCCTTGCCTTTGGATTTGGTTTTGGGTGTAATAGTATAATTGCTGAAGCAGCTAAATGGGCAGAAAAAGGAAAAAATAAAGGAAGTCATAACTATACTTTCGATGGATTAAGGCATAACAATGAGACTTCACTATTGCTAAAAGATAGAGAGA
>QLTX01000243.1 GCA_018725175.1 Candidatus Psychracetigena formicireducens | reverse complement strand
AGAAAGTAAGGGTAAGTTTTTCCTCATTAAAATCAAACAAAATCCCGACGAAGTATTGGAGAAACTTCAAAAACTCCCTTTATTTGTCATGGAAGAGCAGGAAATGAGCCTGGAAGACATTTTTGTAAATAAAATGGAGGATAAATAACCATGGGAATTCTGTTAAAAGAATGGTTAGAGAGCAGATGGAGATTTTATATTGGACTTATAGTGTTTTCACTTTTTTCTTTACTGAATGTTGTGCTATACCCCTGGCTAAAAACCTTGATTACTCCCGAATTCATTTCTACGATGGAGTTAATTTTAGAACAGATGCCTTTTATTACTCCCGAACAGGTTCAGGGAGCTATCAACCTTAATTGGAATGCTTATTTATACGGTTCCTGGATAAGTAAAACCTTATATCAGGGTATGGCTATATATTTATTATTTATGGCAGCTCCCCTATTAGCAAGCGAAGAGTCCAGAGGAACTCTTGAATTCCTGATAGCTAAACCCATTAGCTCTTTCAGTATAATTACAGCGAAATACTCTGTCAGTCTTATAGAAACAATAATAGTTGCCATCTTTTCAACTTTAATTCTTTACCCAGCTTCTTTATACATGAGAGAAGTTTTTAATTTTTCTCTCTTTTTTGGAGGGTTAATACAATCAATAGCTGGTATTGCTTTTTTATTTTCCGTAGCTTTCAGTATATCTTCTCTGTGTAAAGACCAGGTAAAAGCTATAGCCTTCTCCGCTTTAGCCTATATAGCTCTTTCCCTACCCTCTTTCCTGCCCAAATATCATCACTTAAGTATTTTCAGGTTTATGCAGGGAATAAACATACTCAATCAGGAGCCTATTTTGTGGGGAACCATCTTTTTGTTATTAGCTGCTTCCTTAATATTAATGCTAATTGCTAACTATATTTTTGAGAAAAAAGAAATCTAAATAGATTATTTTATTAAATAGCAGTTTTCCTAAAATAACTATTCCAAGCTGGTGGTGTGCATTTGAAGAAATTCAAGCAGACCTCTCCCAAAATGGGTAACAGGGTGGGCGGAATTCTCGCCGAACATTTTTTCCGCCCACCCTGCGGAAGCTACTCTTTTGTATTAGACGATTTCCATCCCGTATCAAGTACGGGACGAGGTTTTTTTTGGTAGCAAATTCTCTTCTCATAACATCCACAGCATATACGATCTTGCCGAAGGGAATGTCCCGAGGGGCAAAAGCGTAAGCCCGTAGCGTATATGTTGTGTTATGTGCTGTTTACCCTGATCCTACAATCCTCGACAACTTCCTTGGAAATCATTTTCAGAGCTATGATGACCAGAGTAGGTAAAATGATAATGTCGTCAAGGTACCCAATTACAGGTATAAAATCTGGAATGATGTCAAAGGGCAAAAGTGAATACCCAACTGCAAGCCCAAGAAGATACTTTGCCAGCTTCGGTGTCCGGCTATCTTTTAGCACGAGTTGATATACCTTGATCTCCTGTTTTAAATACCTTCCTACGGATTTCAACTTGTCAAACATATACATGCTTCCTCAAGGCAAATAGCGTATAACGGCTCGCGTGTTTGCGAAGTTTTGCGAAGCAAAATTTGAACGAACGGAGTGAGCCATAAACGCTGTGTTATATTAAGTTGCCGGCTTCTCATTTTTGTTATTCCTTTTTTACAGTAATCCAAGAGAGATATCTAGTACTTAATTGTATAAGTTTGAGATAGTATCTCTAATCTGAGAACCCCTTACTTCACGCTTGCG
>QLTX01000242.1 GCA_018725175.1 Candidatus Psychracetigena formicireducens | reverse complement strand
GAATCCAGCGCCGTCCAACATTTATTAGCTGATTTATTTGTTTTCTGAATAACACAAGGTTGGGTTGGAAGGAAGCACTGGCGTATTATCAAATAGGGTATTTTGAGACTGTTGTAATCTCTTTTTTGCCGCTTCAAAATAATCTCTTTCTATTTCTATGCCTATAAATCGCCTATTCATTTTTAAAGCGGCAATTCCAGTAGAGCCAACCCCCATAAATGGGTCTAAAACAATATCTCCTTCCTTTGATGCTATTTTAACCTGAATCCTGCGTGAAAATGTCATAATTTCACCTTTTCTATCTGTTTTAATGTGTACTCTATTTTATCCTTATACCAGAAATTAGATGGAAATTTTAGGACAGGTTTATTGTCGGTTCTTACCAGTTCCGCTGGGACTAAAAGCATCTGTGTTCTTAGAGTTTTAAGTGTCATGTTTTGAAATTCCCTTGGCAAACATAAACGCTTGAACCAATTTATAAGATTGTAGGCAAATAAAAGGAGATGAAAATAAGCCTCATTGGCTGCAAAGTGTTTCGTGGGAATCTTTGCCAATGGATAATCCTCTTTTAGTTCTTTGATGATAAGCTCTACAGAGGCTCTGCCATTGTAGAATTTCCAGACATTTAATGGGTTGAGTTTTAAATTTGTTGCAATGACCTGATAGCTGTGTCTGCCAATTGAAAAAAGACTTAGTTGCTCCGAAGGCTCCTCTGGAATAGGACGTCTTATTACTATGAAACGATATTCCTTCTCCCAACCTTTGGGCTGATAAGCAAACTCTGATGTTTCTGTGCCGGATGTATATCTCTTGTATGAAAGGGATGATAGTTTTGCCTTTACAGGTTTTGTGACCTTGGCAACTATGGCAAAGAGAGCCTTTTTGGACTCCAGATATTCTATGGTCTTGTGATCATAGAAACCCTTGTCTGCCCTTATAATTACAGCTTTTGTGGATAGCGGGAGCTTGGAGAAAGAAGCCTCCAGCAGTTCTAATATCCCTGTCGATGTGTGGGTATCTCCGGGTCGTAATTCTCCATGCCAGAAATCCTTGGTTATTCCATTGAAGCAAAGCAGAGGATGATAAGATGGCCTGCCTCTCTTTATAGGGTTGTATCCAACCCTTGCGAACTCCTGTCTGCCGTAGAGAACCAAAACTGTAGAGTCCAAATCGAAAATAACCTTTTTGGGCAGCGACGGTTTTTGAATCATTATCAAAAGCAATTTGTCGTAAAGCTTCCTTGATTTGCCGAGCGCCAATGGCGCCATCCTTAATAGGAAACGTCTTAGTGTTGTAGGATTGGGATATGCGGGTAGCCCTGTAAGATACTGGAATACGCCATTGTGTTTAAGAAGATGAGAGGCTTCTATCCGTCCAAGTCCTAATATTATCGGATAAAGAAGGGCCAATATCTCCTCTGCAATAGTATAACGATTATTCCTTTGAGGGAATCTAATATAGTGCGAAAAAAGGTAACGAAGATTAAGCTTCTGGATAAATCTTTGTAAAAGATGTAGACCGCCAAAGTGTGTTAGGTTCTCCCCGGTGAATGCTATTTGTAAGCTTTTTGGACCTCTTTTCATGTGTTCCATTAACCTAATTAAAAAGTAGGTTATCGGGATAATAGCTAAATAAGTGCCATTATACCAGAGATCCGCATATTTAGTGGTATTTTTTGTATTTTGTGTTATCATAATCTCAAATAATCACGCAGGATTCAGGTTAAACTTAGGGGACGACTGTCTGTTGTTAAA
>QLTX01000241.1 GCA_018725175.1 Candidatus Psychracetigena formicireducens | reverse complement strand
ACTTAAAGAAGTTTCAAGAAAATTTGCTGAGACTTTACCTCAGTTTATAGCCTTGGACATTCCTTTGGCAGGATGGTATGTGGATGTTTTCTCTGGCACTTTTCATGTTGGATTGACCGACCTAAAAGAGAATTATATTAAACCTATAAAAGCGATAGTTGAGAAAGTTGAGGGGGGGGGTAAAAGCTGTTTTTCTTTAAAGATAAGTTTACTCTAAAAGAATTAAGGGAGTTTCAGTGGAAAATTGAAAAAGCTTTTCTAGGTGTTACAGGTAAGGATATGGGGGAATTGTATGCTATTCAGGACGAAACTGAAAGGGATAAAAGAAAAAAAGATCTTGAAAAAAGTTTAAAAAATAAAAAGGAAGGAACAACTACTCCTATCTTGTCCATAGGAATTGATGAGCGTAATAACAACTTAAGAGTCGGTCTTAGAAAACTGAATCCAGAATATATTGAGGCCATAACAGAAGTTGTTGGAAGAGATGTTCCTATACACTTTTATGAAGGAGGAGGTGGTATATATTCGCTTCCTCAAAATGCTCGGCACGATAGGTTGCTTGGTGGCATACAAATTGCTACTCCACCTAATGAGTGGGCACCTGCTGGTGCTTTTTCAACTTTAGGTTTTAGTGCAACACACACAGATGGAAGAGCAGGTTTTGTAATGAGCGGCCATGCTTCACCGGCTGGACCTGGGAGAACAGTTCACCAACCTATAGTAGGGGATAACAACTTAGTAGGTAACGTATTCTTAAATCCCTCCAGTCCAAGATTGAGTGATTCTGCCTTCGTTTCTAATTTAACAAGACCTGTTGATCCTACAATTTGGGTTAAAGACTCTTGGTGGTGGGTTCCTCCGCGTTCAGTGGAGATAATCGACTGGGTGTCACAAGTTTCTACGCCACCAAGTTCAACAGTAAGGATGGAAGGAATTACGAGTGGCCATCAGATAGGGGTGGTAGAATATAGATGGTATACGGTAACAACAAATCCCACCTTCCCAGTACTTTACGATCAGGTCTTAACTTTACTTCAAGCAAGAGTAGGGGATAGCGGTGCACCGATGTTTGATTTTGTTCAAGCGGGTGGTATGGAATTTGCAAAGTTGCATGGTATCATGGTCGGAAATGTAACAAAATGGTGCCCGTGGAGAGGAACCTGGGTTATTTACAGATACTATAGCTGTGTCGGTGGAGTTATGATTGACCTTGGTTTAAGGAAAGGATCGCGGTAAATGACAGGAAGGGTTAATAAAATAATTCCAGTGATAGCGTTAGGGGTGGTGGTTACCGTAGTGGTAGGGTTTGCTTACCTTATGTACTTTACAAAGCCACTTTTTGGGGTTGGGTTTGAATTACCTGAAACTGAATACTATGTAGGTGAAGTAGTTGAGCTAAGACCCTATTTAATTTATTATGGTTACCAACCAGTTATCATTAAACATGCTGGCCCACCCTTCTTTCTATTTGCAGTTTGGGATGAAAACGAAAAAATGGTGGTAAATAGATTAGGTCAGTCGTTATCGCTAATAACGCCTACCATTCATCCACAACAACCTTATTACGCAGACGGAACTTACGATTTTACATTTCATTATTTTAAGATAGAGCAACCAGGCATATACAGATTAGAACTCTTTGCTAAGTTTTATAGAAAAGCTCCTGATTTTATACCACCCTTTTTAGGGCGGTTGCTCTATAGAGAACTTACCGTGTATGCCCGTCCCTTCCTTATAAAAGTGGCTGCTGGTCCTTAAG
>QLTX01000240.1 GCA_018725175.1 Candidatus Psychracetigena formicireducens | reverse complement strand
CGATGCACTCTAACCCTAACGGAGGGCAGAATCCCCATCCCTGTCTACCAAGTTCTATTCTGTAGGGATAGATACACAAGGCATTCTTAATATTCTTATACTTCATTTTTTATGAAACCTGTTCTTTCGTAATCTCTTATAGATAAGGGCATCACGTTCTGGACGACTTCTTATTAAGATTTTTTTTAAAGATAAATAAATTATTTAAACCATAACAGAATCGTCTGTGGTGGACCATTGTAAATCCATTTTTACTTGCTATTTCAATAACATATTTCCTCGGCAACCCATAATGTTCTTCCTGGAGGTCCATTCCTCGTTCATCCTGGTCAAAATCTTGCAGACAGAGCTTGTGGCAGAGCCAGCCGGAGAAACCACCGACCATTGTCAATATCAATCTTCCTCTCTTACTTAAAACCCTGTTAGCCTCAGATAAAACTTTATCTCTTTTCCTGATAGGAATATGATTAAGGCAGGCAATCATAGTAACAGTATCAAACTCCTCGTCTCTAAATGGCAGGTTTGCAGTGTCAAGGACCTGGTCAACGCCTTCAAATGGAAAGATATCAACCCCTATCCCATTTCCCCCTTGTTGTCTATAGATATTAATTAACTCGTTCTTCCCGCAGCCCACATCTAAGGTTTTTCCCTCTAATAATGCCAATGTAGCCATAAACCTTTCCTTCTTTGCAATACCTATCTTCCTTTCTCTGTCAGATATAATTGTCAGCGGATTAGCGTAACTACAGCCACTCTGAGTTAGCATTTTTAGTCTAAATAATCTGTTAGCATTTTTAGTCTAAATAATCTTTTGGTTTTATTGGTATTGGTAGTGAAGGGGTCAGGTCTTGCAATATCACTTTTCATTTTCCCCCTCAATTTTTTTAATCACTCTGCTCACTGTAGTATAATGCACATCAATATATTCTGCTATATCTTTTAAGGTATAGCCATACTGTAAGCAAGCCTCATACATTGCTTGATCTTTTGACTCCTTGTCCTTATAATCAAAAATTTCCTTTAAGGGTGGCCTGGTTATATAGCGCTGCTCTCTCGGTATCTCTTTTAATTTTTCTTTGCCTGCAATCAAGGATTTCATCTTATCCATAAAATTATCCTGGCCAAGAAACAATTGCCCCTTTACCACTTTTAAGGGTGATTCTGCTTTTATCCCGGAGTAGACAAATTCTTGATATTGTCTGGAGGCTGCTTTTTTCTCGTTGCCAAATTGAGAAAGTATCCAATCTGTCGTTAAACAGGGAATTCCTTTATATCCTATAGTTGCCCGATAAGCACTCCATTTCCAGTCTTTGGGGTCTTTTACTATTTTTGCCCTTACCGGATTTAACACCACATAGCGACAAAGTTCCAGTAAATAATTATCTTTATCTACCAGAATCGCTTTGTACCTGCCCTGTAAAAGATGCCCAACTCTCTGATGTCTTTGGTTGAATCGTTGGGTATATAGACCATTTAATTGTCTCATCCCTCTTGATAAGTTACCTTCAGGGGTTTCAATAAGCAGATGATAATGGTTATTCATCAGACAGAAGGCATGTAATATGAGGTGATATCTTTTTACCACCTGACATAAGACTCCAAGGAAATCAGCAAAGTCTTTCTCATCAAGGAAGATCGTCTGCTTATCATTTCCTCTGGAAGTGATATGATAAACTGCTCCGTTAAATTCTATCCGTAATGGTCTGGTCATGTTGCCAATATAGCATATCTTTTGTTATATTGCAAGACCTGACCCCATGACC
>QLTX01000024.1 GCA_018725175.1 Candidatus Psychracetigena formicireducens | reverse complement strand
ATTTTTAACCAAAAGGGTGCGGAAAGTGAGTAATATATTCTCTCATTTATTGTTTCGGATAGATTATTTATGATGAAGGCTTCACCTATTGACACCCACCCCTCTTTCCTGTAATATATACTCACTCTGGTTGGTGGTATCCACCAGAGACATACACCTTAATAAGCCTGATACAGGGGAAGGAATACAGCCCCTGAAAATTACTTTAGAGTTTAATAAGAAAAATAGTTCAGGAATGAACTCTCACGGATCTATTTGTCACGGAGGGTTTGATCCTGGCTCAGGATGAACGCTAGCGGTGCGCCTAACACATGCAAGTCGAGCGGAGGTTACGCAAGTAGCCTTAGCGGCGAACGGGTGAGTAACACGTAGGTTATCTACCGCAGTCCCGGGGATACCCCTGCGAAAGTAGGGTTAATACCTGATAGTCTCCCTCTTTAAGAGGGAGTAAAGGAATTTACCGGTCTGCGAGGAGCCTGCGTCCTATCAGCTAGTTGGTGGGGTAATAGCCTACCAAGGCGATGACGGGTAGCTGGTCTGAGAGGACGGCCAGCCACACTGGGACTGAGACACGGCCCAGACTCCTACGGGAGGCAGCAGTGGGGAATCTTCCGCAATGGGCGAAAGCCTGACGGAGCGACACCGCGTGGGGGACGAAGGTCTTCGGATCGTAAACCCCTTTAAGGAGGGAAGAGCAAGGACGGTACCTCCTCAACAAGCCACGGCTAACTGCGTGCCAGCAGCCGCGGTAATACGTGGGTGGCGAGCGTTATCCGGATTTACTGGGCGTAAAGGGCCTGCAGGTGGTTCCTAAAGTCCCTGGTAAAATCTTAAGGCCTAACCTTAAGAAGACTGGGGATACTCAGGAGCTAGAGGAAAGGAGAGGGAAGTGGAATTCCTGGTGGAGCGGTGAAATGCGTAGATATCAGGAGGAACACCCAAGGCGAAGGCAGCTTCCTGGCCTTTTCCTGACACTCAGAGGCGAAAGCTGGGGGAGCAAACGGGATTAGATACCCCGGTAGTCCCAGCCCTAAACTTTGGTCACTTGGTGTGGGGGAGTAATATCCTCTGTGCCGGAGGTAACCCGTTAAGTGACCCGCCTGGGGAGTACGGCCGCAAGGTTGAAACTCAAAGGAATTGACGGGGGCCCGCACAAGCGGCGGAGCATGTGGTTTAATTCGATGCTACCCGAAAAACCTTACCAGGGTTGGACAGATAGGTAGTAGTGAACCGAAAGGGAAGCGACCCTCCCGTAAGGGAGGGAGCCTATCCAGGTGGTGCATGGCTGTCGTCAGCTCGTGTCGTGAGATGTTGGGTTAAGTCCCGCAACGAGCGCAACCCCCGTCCTTAGTTGCCACCTTAAGATGCGAGTTTTAAGGGGCTCTCTAAGGAGACTGCCTGCGTAGAGCAGGAGGAAGGAGGGGATGACGTCAAGTCCTCATGCCCTTTATGCCCTGGGCTACACACATGCTACAATGGGTGGTACAACGGGAAGCCAAGCCGTAAGGTAGAGCAAACCCCTTAAAACCATCCTCAGTTCAGATCGAGGGCTGCAACTCGCCCTCGTGAAGTCGGAGTCGCTAGTAACCGTGGATCAGCAAGCCGCGGTGAATACGTTCTCGGGCCTTGTACACACCGCCCGTCACGCCAACCGAATGGAGGGCACCAGAAGTCGCCGGACCCAACCCGCAAGGGAGGGAGGCGCCGAAGGTGTGTTTCGTAAGGGGGGCGAAGTCGTAACAAGGTAGCTGTACCGGAAGGTGCGGCTGGATCACCTCCTTTTTAAGGGAGAAGAAAGACGGTAGTTTAGGGGGCACTCCTTCCCAACAGGCTTACAGGTGTAAAAGCACCTTTTTTGATCTTCACATATAGTAAAGATTTACAGCAAAACAAACTAAAGTAAAGCAAACTAAAGTAAAGTAAAGTAAAAAGTGCAGTAAAGAAATAGAATTCCGATATTAAAATGTCTTGGTCAAGTTAGTAAGGGCAAAGGGTGAATGCCTTGGCGCTTAGGACCGATGAAGGGCGTAGCAGGCTGCGATAAGCCTCGGGGAGCCGTCAAGCAGGCTTTGATCCGGGGATACCCGAATGGGGCAACCCGCCCGCAGGATCCACCTGCAGGCATCCCCTCCTGAATCTATAGGGAGGGGAAGGGAACCGGGAGAACTGAAACATCTAATTATCCCGAGAGAAAAGAAACAGACATGTATTCCCTCAGTAGCGGCGAGCGAAGGGGGAACAGCCTAAACCTTTAAGGAGGCTAAAAGCTTATCCTGTTCTCCTTAAAGGGGTTGTAGGGGGTCTTAGGCCGGTAGATAAGAACCGGCAAGAAGTTACCAAGAAAAGAGTTAGGAGAAACGGGCTGGAAAGCCCTGCCTTAGAAGGTGAAAGCCCTGTATCCGAAAACCCTTTTCCTTCTTAAGACCTACCTGAGTACCTGGAGACACGAGGAATCTTCAGGGAATCCGGGGGGACCACCTCCCAAGGCTAAACATTACTAAGCGACCGATAGTGAACTAGTACCGTGAGGGAAAGGTGAAAAGAACCCCGGAAGGGGAGTGAAATAGAACCTGAAACCCTTTGCCTACAAGCGGTGGGAGAGAGGTGATCCGAGCAATCGGATCCGCTTGACCGCATGCCTATTGAAGAATGAGCCGGCGAGTTTAAGATGGTGGTGGCTAAGGTTAAGAAGCTCCGCTTCGAAGCCGTAGGGAAACCGAGTCTGAATAGGGCGTTTAGATCACCATCTTAAGACCCGAAACCAGATGAGCTACCCATGGTCAGGGTGAAGGTGAGGTAAGACTCACTGAAGGCCCGAACCCGTTAGAGGTGAAAATCTATGGGAGGAACTGTGGGTAGAGGTGAAATACCTATCGAATCTGGAGATAGCTGGTTCTCCCCGAAATGCATTTAGGTGCAGCCTCCGGGGAGCTTGGAGTGGGGGTAGAGCACTGGTTGGGCTAGGGGCGCTGGCTGCGTTTCCAAACCCTGTCAAACTCCGAATACCACTACCATGCCCCGGGGAGTGAGTCCGTGGGGGATAAGCTCCATGGGCGAGAGGGAAACATCCCAGATCACCGACTAAGGTCCCTAAGAGGTCTTTAAGTGTATTAAGGAAGTGGAACTACTCAGACAGCCAGGAAGTTGGCTTAGAAGCAGCCACCTTCTAAGGAGTGCGTAACAGCTCACTGGTCGAGTGGTTCTGCGCCGATAATGCCGGGGGCTTAAAAGATCCACCGAAGTCGTGACTTCTTCTCCTTAGGAGAAGAGGGGTAGGGGAGCGTTCCCATTCCACTGAAGATAGACCGTGAGGACTGTTGGAGGGATGGGAAGTGAGAATGCCGGCACAAGTAACCATAAGTGAGGTGAGAATCCTCACCGCCGTAAGCCTGAGGTTTCCTGGGGAAGGGTCGTCCACCCAGGGTCAGTCGGGTCCTTAGTTGAGGCCGAAGGGCGTAGATGATGGACAACGGGTCAACATTCCCGTACCAGGCCGGTGGAGTTTTAAGGGGGACGCTGTAGAAGAGAACATCCAGGAGAAGGTCCTGGTCTAACCTCCCCTAAGGGAGGGATGGGGACCCCGTAAGGGGGAACTGTTTGAATCTATCAGCCTGGAAAAGCCCTTAAAGCGATGAAACCGGACTGCCCGTACCGCAAACCGACACAGGTAGGCAGGCATAAATGTGCCAAGGCGTACGAGAGAAACCTTCTTAAGGAACTCGGCAAAAGAACCCCGTAACTTAGGGATATGGGGAGCCCCTCGTAAGAGGGGTCGCAGATAATTAGCTCAACCGACTGTTTACTAAAAACACAGGTCTCCGCAAAGCCGTAAGGCCAGGTATGGAGGCTGAAGCCTGACCAGCGCCGGAAGGTCACGGGGAGAGGTTATTCTGAGATTAACTCGGGAGAAGCTTTGAACTTAAGCCCCGGTTAGCGTCGGCTGTAACTATAACAGTCCTAAGGTAGCGAAACTCCTTGTCGGGTAAGTTCCGACCCGCATGAATGGTGTAACGAGTTGAGCGCTGTCTTGAGAAGGTACTCGGTGAAACTGCAGTGCCCGTGAAGATGCGGGCTACCCGCAGCAGGACGGAAAGACCCCGTGGAGCTTTACTGTAGCCTGATCTGGAGTTTTGGTCTGGGATGTACAGGATAGGTGGGAGGCTAAGAAGGAGGAGCGTCAGCTTCTCTGGAGCCAACCTTGGGATACCACTCTTCTTATACTGAAACTCTAACCAGACACCTTGAACCAGGTGGTGGAACAGGGTCAGGTGGGCAGTTTGACTGGGGCGGTCGCCTCCTAAAAGGTAACGGAGGCGTCCAAAGGTTCCCTTCGGAGGGTTGGAAATCCTCTTTTAAGTGCAAAGGCATAAGGGAGCTTGACTGTTTAGGCTAACCGGCCGAGCAGGGACGAAAGTCGGGCTTAGTGACCCGGTGGTACCGCGTGGAAGGGCCATCGATTAACGGATAAAAGCTACCCCGGGGATAACAGGCTTATCTTCCCAGAGAGTCCATATCGACGGGAAAGATTGGCACCTCGATGTCGGCTCGTCGCATCCTGGGGCTGGAGAAGGTCCCAAGGGTTGGGCTGTTCGCCCATTAAAGCGGCACGCGAGCTGGGTTTAGAACGTCGTGAGACAGTTCGGTCCTTATCCGCTGTGGGCGTTGGAGATCTGAGAGGCACCATCCTCAGTACGAGAGGACCAGGATGGAGGAGGCGCTGGTGTAAAAGTTGTCCCGCCCGGGGCATCGCTTTGTAGCCATCCTCAAGGGGATAAGCGCTGAAAGCATCTAAGTGCGAAGCCCTCCTCAAGATGAGATCTCCCATCCTACAAAAGGAGTAAGATCCCGGGAAGACTACCCGGTAGTAGGGCCTGGAGGCGTAAGCTCTGTAAGGAGTTAAACTTACCAGGACCCATAGATCGAGGGCTTGACCAGGACATTTTAATATCGGATAAAGCTGTATGTGAAGATCTTTGTACTATTAATGATTAATGGATTTTGTAACTTCTTAGGTGGATAAGCTTGTAGTAGGACCAATAGGCTGTAGACTGTTAGTCTATAGCCTACAACTAACAGCCTGTAGCCTACAGCCTAAACAACCTGAGTAGTAACAGATTTTTAGGGGAATTCTCTTTTTCCCTTCCTGGTTTCTATAGGAGATGGGGTGCCACCCGTTCCCATTCCGAACACGGTCGTTAAAACTATCTCCGCCTATGGTACTGAAGGAGCCGTTCTTCGGGAGAGCAGGTTGAAGCCAGGAGGGGATTTTTTATTATTATATAGTTGTCTAACGGATTATAATTATATTGAATAATCTTAATGGAAGGATGAAATTATTATATGCTAAAAAAAGTGATGGTTTTAATGGGAGGCCCTTCTTTTGAGCACGAAGTGTCTCTTACCTCAGGCCAAGCGATATATAGAGCCTTATTAAAAAGTGATACCTACGAACCGTATAAAGTAATTATTGATAAAAAAGGTCACTTCCAGGAGCCAGAATTTTATAAAAAAAGTGACTTTGTTTTTATTGCTTTACATGGACCTTTTGGAGAGGATGGCACTATTCAGGGATTTTTAGAAGCTTTAAATATTCCTTATAGTGGAGCAGGAGTTTTAGCCTCAGCTATTGCTATGGATAAAGAAATAACCAGACGCGTTCTTATCGCTGAAGGTATTCCTACGGTCCCAACCCTTTTTTACCATAAGTTTAATAGTCATATGGGTCTTTCTAACACAAAAAATGATATTGAAAAGAATTTTGGTTTCCCCTGTGTTGTGAAAACTCCAGTTTCCGGGTCATCCATCGGGGTTAGTATAGTAGATAATTTCAGCGGGTTAGAAGAAGGCATAAACCTGGCTTTAGAGTTCGGAAACCGTTTTATGATAGAGGAATATATGACCCTTGAATATCTTGAGGGTAAAGAGATAGAATGCGGGATTCTGGGTAATGAGAACCCCAGGGCATTATCGCTTTGCGAACTTGTTCCCAAGAAAAGGTACTACGATTATGAGGCAAAATATACTGAAGGCTTTACAGACTTTTATATTCCTGCCCGATTACCTGAGAAAAAAATCAAAGAAGCCCAGGAGATTTCTATAAAAGCCTATCAAGCTATTGGGTCAGAAGGGTTTGCCAGGGTAGATATGTATATGAAGAAAGAGAATATTTTCGTGGGGGAGATAAATACTATTCCTGGCTTCACCCCCACCAGCGTCTTCCCCATGTTAGCCAAGCAGGAAGGTTTTGGTTTTACTGAATTAGTTGAAGAAATAATTAAATTAGGATATGAATCCTTTGCCAGGAAAAAAATATTTAAAAGCAATTTTTTGAAGTATCCTTCTACTACTTGAAAAGGAGTACCAAATGGAGATTATAGATTTTCGAAGTGATACAGTAACCACACCTACCCCAGAAATGAGAGAAGCTATGTATTATTCAAAGGTAGGAGATGATGTTTATGAAGAAGACCCTACGGTAACAGAGCTGGAGCAACTGGGAGCTACTTTGTTAGGTAAAGAGGCAGGTCTGTTTTTACCTTCTGGAACTATGGGTAATCAGGTTGCTGTGATGTCCTGGACTAAAAGAGGTAATGAAGTTATCCTGGAAGCGGAATCTCATATGTACTATTTCGAGGTTGGAGGATTGGCAGTTTTATCCGGGGTGCAGGTTAGAACGGTTAAAGGTGAAAGAGGAGTAATGAACCCAGAAGAGGTTGAAAGAGCTATAAGGCCCTCCAATATTCATTTTCCTGAAACTGCTTTAATTTGCCTGGAGAACACGCATAACCGGGGAGGCGGAAAGGTAGTTCCCCTTGATAATATGAGGGCAATATATGAAGTAGCTAAAAAATATAACCTTCCAGTTCACCTTGATGGAGCGAGAATATTTAATGCCAGTATTTATCTGGGGCTTGAGGCAAGTGAGTTAGCTAAATATACTGATTCAGTAATGTTTTGCTTATCTAAAGGTTTAAGTGCTCCTATCGGGTCATTACTTGTAGGAAGTTCGCCGTTTATTAAGATAGCGAGAAAATATCGCAAAATGTTGGGTGGAGGTATGAGGCAGGTGGGGGTAATTGCTTCAGCAGGTGTGGTAGCTTTGAAAACAATGATTAACCGATTAAAAGAAGACCATGACAACGCTAAACTTTTAGCTGAAGGATTACAGGAAATTCCTTACCTGAAAGTTGATCCTTCGGAAGTTGAAACCAACATGGTTATATTAAAGGTGGTAGGTAGTAATATATCCGCTAATGCTTTAGAACAGACTCTTAACCAGGAAGGGATTTTCTGTAATGCCACCAGTTCATCAACCATCAGGTTGGTAACTCATAAAGATATTAACAGACAGCAAATATTACGGAGTATTGACATTTTCAAGGGATTGAAATTTTAACACACTGTTAATTTTTTCAATCCTTAACTGGTCTGATATCCAGTGTAACTGGTCATTGAAAATATAGGTTGGTTTAAATTCAAGACCAACCACTTTTTTTCCATACAGCTGTATTAATAATACGCCTCCGGTTGAGGTTTCCTCAGAAAAATCCTGGTCAAATATGAAATTACCCAAAGAGTAAGCTACGATGTTTTTCTCATTAAATATATAAATAGGTTGAAGAACATGAGGATGGTGCCCAATAATTATATGAGCCCCACTTCTAAGTAATTCATTAGCTATTTCTTCCTGCTCTTTAGTTTGAACCTGCTGGTATTCAACTCCCCAATGCAGAGATACAATCAATAAATCTACCATTTTACTAAGCCTGGGAATTTCTTTGGCAATGGATTCGTATTTTAAATAATTTACACCGGGATAATATTTTGTTGCTCTCAGTCCGAGAGGGGGAACGAGATTATAAGCTATGAAACCTATTTTAATACCGTTAACTTCAATATATTTCAAACTTGACGCTTCTGCAATATTTCTTCCTGCTCCAACGGCTTTAATACTATTTTCTTTGAGTATCCTAAGACAGTCCAGCAAGGCTTGCTTACCATAGTCAACGGCATGGTTATTAGCAAGAGAAACGATGGAAAAACCTGCATCTTTAAGGATGTTAACAGTATCGGGTGAAGCTCTAAAAGTGATGGGTTGATTAGCTCTAATGCCCTGGTCTGAAATAACTGATTCCAGGTTACCGAAAACTAAATCATATTTACTTAGTTCTTCGCGAATATTTAGAAAGGGGTATTCAAGTCCTCTTCTTTTAATAGTTAAACCTACCCGGCGGGAGAGCATTACATCTCCTACAAAAGCAAGGGTAGTTAAAACCTGTTTTTCATCATCACTGATTATAACGATATTATTTATAATCTCTTGGGTAAATTTATCCTGCCACCATGAAGTTTTTTGAATGGTAACCTTATAATAGATATCTACTAAATTAAATATTTTTAAAGGGGGAGACATATATTCAATAGGTATAATAGCCCAATAAGATTTTTGCATAACCAGTTTTTTTATTCCTTCTAATGAGTCAATTGAGATAATGTTATTTTTATCAGTAACCAAACTTGCTTCTTTCAGGTATTCTGGAACTGTTAAAAATTTAGCATCGTTAATGGTAAGAAGTGGATGACAAGCAATAACCAACTTGATTTTTAAAAGCGAATCTACACTATTAAGTGATGGGGTCAATATATGAGTTGCATTCCGGGGAGATTTAGCTAAAGAAAAAGTATCCGTAAAGGTGATTTTTGAAGTTAAGTGAGAAGGAATGTATAAAGAATGTTTTATCCAGTATCTTGGTTGGTTAAGAGTAAATAATAGAGTAACCACCCCTGATACTAAAATTAAAGCTATTAATATAAATAACTTGAAATAATGTTTCTGGTGTCTCATACTATATATAATAACATTATATAATAACATTATGAAAAGCCATTTTAACCTGGCAGAAGAGACTGCCCGAATTCTACCTTTAGAAAAAGGAAAAATATTGTTAATGTCTCAAGAAAATAAAGAGGCATACTACTCTGCTCTCAAATTATTAAGAAGGAGCAAGGGTCAGTCCAACTTATTTATCTGCTATTATGGACAAGAGGTAAAAGACAAAAAAGTTTTTCAGTTTTTAAATAAGAGACTATCTTCTTTAAAAACGGTGTTTTTTCCAGAGGCAGTATTTCAACAAGTCATTATTATTGAATTCCCACTTTTTTTAGAAAAACCCGAAGATATAGTTGCAGAAGCTTTTTTATCTCTGGAAATTACAGGTATGCTATCTATTTCTCTCAATACTCAGGAAAGCTCTTCCTACAGTCTATTGGGGAAGTTGAGCGAAACCCGGGGTATTTTACAAAAAGTAGGATTTAAAGAACCGTTTTATATAAACTCCCTGGCAGAGTTCCCCGGTGTTTATTTAATAGCCAGAAAACCCGTAGAAGGGAGTGATGAAATGTACAAAGAGTTATTCAAAAAGGAAAACAAAGGTTAAGCAGGCTAATGGTATAATTAATAGTACTATATTTGTGGTTAACCAAGAAAAAGGTTAGAATTAATAGAAAAGGGGTTTAAAAATTAATGGGACGAAAAAGTAGATTAAAAAAATTAAAGAAAAGTGATAATAGCTCTGATATAAGTACAGTTGCTTATAATTCACCTAAAGTAAGTGGAATAGAAAAAAAGTTAAAAAAATACCGAAGGATAACCAGGGTTATTAATGCTTTAGTTATCTCTTTAGTAGTTGTTTTGAGCTTTTCTATTGGCTTTGGTGGGTGGGCATACTATTTTGAAGCTCCCATTGAAGCTAAGGTGGGAAGAGCTGATATTAAAACTGAAGAGGTTGAAAGAAGACTTCTTGCCCTAAAGAATCAATACCGGCAATATGGTATTGACCCTGAAGACCCTCAACATGCAACTCTTTTTGCCAATGCCAGGGTTCAAATTCTGGATAGATTGATTGAGGACCAACTTATTTTTCAATATGGAATAGACAACAATTTAAAAGTTACCGCTGAGGATTTAAATAAAAGAGTTGACGAAGAGTTGGAGAACTTTAAAAAACCCTTTACAGATGAGACCGAATTAGAGAATTTTTTAAAAGATAACAATCTAACCATAGAAGGAATTAAAGAAACCCTCTCTAAAGAGTTAGAAGTAAGTATGACTGTGGAAAAAGTATTAGAGGAAAAATTAAAGGATATTAAAGTTACCAACGAGGAAGTTCACGTCTACTTTAACGAAGTACACGAGATCCATGCTGAACATTTATTAGCTTTGGTGGAAGAAGGAGAGGGGAAAACTCCCGTGGAAGCAGTGCAACAGTTAGCTGAAAGAGTTCTAACAGAATTAAAAGAAAAAGCTCAAGAAGCAAATTTCAATTTTGCCAGTTTTGCTAAGGATAAAATGAATGAGCATGAAGGCAGATTGAGGTATGAAGACTTAGGATTCTTTGGTAAAGGAAGAATGGTAATTGAATTTCAGGATGCTGTTTTCGGCATGAAAGATGGAGAAATTAGCCAGGAATTGGTTAAAACCCAGTTTGGTTTTCACATTATTCATCGCATTTCTCATAACACCCGAAAAGTAACTTTTGACCAACCCGAAGAAAGGGAAGTATACCGAATCTTATTTTCTCTTCCAGCTGAAGTTACCCCTCAGGAAGAGGAGGCTGTTAAAAAGAAAGCGCTGGAGGTTTTGGGGAGAATCAGAAGAGGAGTTAAATTTGAAGATATGGCTAAAGAGCATTCACAGGACGAGGCTTCTAAAGGTGAGGGTGGATTAATCGGTTATGTTAGAAAAGGAGTCAGGGGGCAGGTGTTTGACGATTTTGTATTTAACGCTAAAGTCGGTGAAGTAGTTAAAGAGCCCTTAAAAACTGCAGATGGATTGGAAATCCTTAAAGTTTCTTCTATCAAACCTTTTAAAGAGGCAAATTTGAATGATACAAATACTTTCCAAAGGGTGGAAGAGGAACTTATAACCAATAGAAGAAATGATGCCAGGAAGACCTTCCTTGAAGAATTAGCCCAGAAATATAGGGTTAGAAGAGGAAATCTCTGGAACGATTTCAGAAGGATTATACTTGGAGATAATTAGAACCTTTTTCTTCTGCGTTGAAGGGATTTTGGTGGTCCCAGAATTTCTCTGAAAATGATACCTGTAATTATTGCATCTTTGGTTAGAGGGAGGGCTGTTAACAGCCCTCCCTCTGTTTCTGCTGAAGAAAGGATTTCTAATTCAGTCCTCTGGTAGGTAGAATCCATAATTGTTGTTTCGGGACGAGATGTGATCGTTTTGGTTTCTTTACCAGGTGAAGATTTTAAAAGAATTGGAGGCTCTCTTCGGTAGGTAGAAGAAGAAGGAGTGGTTTTGCGCCGCCTTTTATTAGAAGTCAGGGCTGCGGAAACAATTACAAAAACAAGGTAAATAAAGAGCCATACCAAAGTCTCCATAGAAATTAGCCTTCTTTGTCTTTCTTTTCGGAAGTACGGGAGATGGAATCTCTCATATCAGTATCAGCCATAACATTTTTCATAGATAGGTAGTCAAAAACGCCAAGTTTTCCTTCTTTTAATGCCTGGGATATAGCCAGAGGGACTTCTCTTTCAGCCTCTACCACTTTAGCGCGCATCTCCTGGGTATAAGCCCTCATTTCTTGCTCTGTAGCTACGGCCATAGCTCTTCTTTCCTCTGCTTTGGCTTGGGCAATTCTTTTATCAGCCTCAGCCTGGTCTATTTGCAGCTTAGCTCCGATGTTTTGACCAACATCAACATCAGCGATATCAATAGAAAGTATCTCAAAAGCTGTTCCAGCATCCAGTCCTTTTAGTAGAACCGTTTTTGAAATTAAATCGGGGTTTTCTAATACTGCTTTATGGGTCATAGCAGATCCAATTGTGGTTACCACACCTTCCCCGACCCTGGCTATAACAGTTTCTTCTCCTGCACCACCAACAAGACGGTCTATGTTGGCCCTTACGGTTACTTTAGCCCGAGCCTTAAGCTCAATTCCATCTTTAGCTACAGCTGCAATAGTGGGAGTTTCTATTACTCTAGGATTAACAGACATCTGAACTGCTTCCAGAACATTTCTTCCAGCCAGGTCAATGGCCGAAGCCCTTTCAAAAGTTAAGGGTATGGCTGCCCTTTGAGCTGCAATAATAGCGTTTACCACTCGGTCAACATTTCCGCCAGCCAGGTAGTGTGCTTCCAGGCTGTTAACAGACAATTTAATACCGGCTTTAATCGCCTTTATCAAAGGGTTGATAATTGCATGAGCAGGAACCCTTCTTAAACGCATTCCAATAAGAGTTATCACCTGTATATTAACACCTGCTGATAGAGCAGAAACCCACAATCCCAGCGGGACAAACTGGAAAAATAGAATTATCAGCACTAATATTGCGACTAGAACAAGAATAGGTCCCAAAGCATTTAAAAGTTCATTTAACATACTAAACCTCCTTTAGGATAATAAATTTTTATTTACGACTACTTTTATACCTTCAACCAAAACTACTTTAATAGGGGTGTTAGCTGGTATAAATTCCCCTTCAGTTTGAACATTGATTCTCTCGCCTTCAATTAAAGCATTACCAGTAGGGCGAAGCAATGATAAGGTAATCCCTTCTTTGCCAAGTAACCATTTTAGATCAGAATGGGCAATGTATCCTTCTTCTACTTTTTCAGTTTTTAATAATCCCAACGATTTCCATATTCTACTTCGGGGAAGATATATTGCTAAAATTATAAACATAATTAATATTGTCATAGAAACGATTATTAAGGAATAACTTAAGTTGGGCAGTCCACCTAAAGCTAAAACCATGCCCGAAGAAAGTGCCGCAATTCCGGTAATCCCAGCAACTCCAAAACCTGGTGTATGCATCTCTATAAAAATCAGAACTAAACCACCGAGAATTAATAAGAGGTGTTCAAAACCAGCAAGTCCAGCAAGGTATCTCCCACTATAAAATAAAAACAGGCTGATTATTCCAAAGGTACCGGGAATTCCCCATCCTGGGGACATCAACTCAAAATAGATACCTAAAACTCCGAAAGATAGCAGCAAAGATAGTATAGTTGGTTCAGTTAACCAGCGAGTTACTATCTCAGACCAGGTGATAGTTAATTCTTTGTAGACATGCTCATTTAACTTCAATTCAGTAATAAGCAAATCCAAAGTTGCTATTAGATAATCAGCATATCCGTGTTCTTTTGCCTGTTCAGCAGTAAGTGTTAATATTTCACCTTCTTTAACCAGGTTTTCTATGGCTATACTTTTGTCGACCATAGCACCAGCAACTTTTGGATTTCTATTACGAGCCTCAGCGGTTGACTCAAACTCAGCCCTAAGTGCTGAGATAGTTTTTTCATCAGCCGGTCTTGGTTCAGCAGCCCCCATTGATGAACCTGGTGCCATAACTATCCTCTGGTTGGAAATAGCGATTAGTGCTCCTGCTGACCAGGCTCTTTTTTCTACGAAAGCAATAGTTTTTGCTGGAGAAGCTATGATGGCATCTTTAATAATTGTTGCTGCATCTACTAAACCTCCGAAGGTATCAATTCTGAAAAGTAAGACATCCTCTGGTTTAGCGTTTCTAACCGACCTTCTAACCAGAGCAGCTAATCCATGGTCTATGGTGCCTGAAATATTAACCACATATAGGGTGGGTTGCATTGGTTGAGTCAAGGCGTCAGGAATTTGTAGGAAGTAAAAAACTAATAAAATTAAACATAGTCGGGAAAAATATTTTATTATTTTCTTCATATATATAGTATATCACAAAATAAAATTGTCAATACATGAAGTATTAATAATTTAATAAAGGGTATAATCTATTTAATGAAGATAACTGTAAATTTAAGATACACAGCCTTTTATAAGGAGGCATTTGCATGAATAACCAGTACCGTAAAGTTTACCTTGATCATGCGGCAACTACTCCTGTCAGAACAGAAGTTCTTGAGGAGATGATGCCTTATTTTCAAGAATTCTTTGCTAATCCGATGAGTGTTCATCATTTTGGTCAGAAATCAGCTGAGGCTGTTGACCTGGCGCGTGGAAGAGCAACTAAGTTATTAGCAGGTTCTACTACTGATGAAATAATTTTTACTTCAGGGGCCACAGAAAGCAATAACCTGGCTATTTATGGTATTTGTTTTGCCAATAGCGATTATGGAAAACATATTATTACCTCCAGGATTGAACACCATGCAGTACTTGAAGTTTGCCATCATCTGGAAAAGCTCGGTTATGAAGTTACTTATCTTCCTGTTGACCGCTGTGGATTAGTTAACCCTGATGATGTTCGAAAATCCCTTCGTAAAGATACCATTCTTGTTTCCGTAATGCATGCTAATAATGAAATAGGGAGTATACAACCTATAGAAGAAATTTCCAGGGTTGTAAAAGAAAACTCTAAAGCTTATTTTCATACTGACGCAGTACAAAGCGTTGGCTACCTGGATGTGGATATAAATAAAATGGGAGTAGATTTATTATCAATATCAGCTCACAAATTCTATGGTCCTAAGGGTGTGGGTGCTTTGTATGTGAGAAAAGGAACTAAAATTAATCCTTTTATTAGGGGAGGGGGACAGGAAGGAGGCGTTAGACCAGGAACCCATAATGTACCAGGCATAGTAGGACTGGGAAAAGCTGCAGAATTGGTAATAACAGATAAACTGAAAGAATCATCAAGAGTTCTATCATTAAGAGATAAATTGAATTCTGGCATTGAAAAGGGCATAGAAGATGTAATCTTTAATGGTCACCCTTTACAAAGGCTGCCTAACAATGCTAATTTTGCTTTTTTAGGTATTGATGGCGAAGCTCTGCTGACAGCAATATCTGAGCAAGGGATTTATGTATCTACTGGTTCAGCTTGTTCTTCAGGGGAGGTTGAACCCTCTCATGTGCTCTTAGGGATAGGGATAAAACCTGAATTTGCCAGGGGGAGCTTGCGTTTTTCCCTGGGGAGAATGACTAATGAAGAAGATATTGAATACACGCTCCTGATTTTGGAAAAGGAAGTTAGAAGATTAAGGGAGATATCTCCCTTAAGGAGAAGGGTTTGAAAATATATTTTGATAATATAGCTACCACCAAGATTCATCCCGAAGTCTATAAATTCATGCTACCTTGCTTGGGTGAAAATTATGGTAACCCTGAAAGTTTGCATTTTTTTGGGGATGAAAGTAAAAGTACAATTGAGTCCTCAAGGTCAAACATAGCTCAACTTATTAATTCTAAGCCAGAAGAGATTATTTTTACTTCTAGCGGAACCGAAGCTAACAACTTAGCTGTAAAAGGTGTCGCTGAAGCTTGCCTATCCATCGGTAAGCACCTGATTACTTCCAGCATTGAACATTTCTCGGTCCATCATCCTTTCAAAAGACTGGAAAAGCTCGGTTATGAAGTTACTTATCTTCCTGTTGACCGCTGTGGATTAGTTAACCCTGATGATGTTCGAAAATCCCTTCGTAAAGATACCATTCTTGTTTCCGTAATGCATGCTAATAATGAAATAGGGAGTATACAACCTATAGAAGAAATTTCCAGGGTTGTAAAAGAAAACTCTAAAGCTTATTTTCATACTGACGCAGTACAAAGCGTTGGCTACCTGGATGTGGATATAAATAAAATGGGAGTAGATTTATTATCAATATCAGCTCACAAATTCTATGGTCCTAAGGGTGTGGGTGCTTTGTATGTGAGAAAAGGAAC
>QLTX01000239.1 GCA_018725175.1 Candidatus Psychracetigena formicireducens | reverse complement strand
TTAAGGTTAAAGCGATTCTTTGCCTGAGCTATTTCTCCATCGCACATTTCACCTATGGCTTCAACTACCAAGTTCAAGCATTCATATAATCTATTGCTTGATAAGATTTTAAAGGCCTTTGAAAACAGGTAGTCACCAACTAATACAGATGCTTGATTTCCAAACTGTGCATTGATGGAGGGTATATTCCTTCTTAAATAGGATTGATCAATAATATCGTCATGCACCAAAGATGCCATGTGTACTAATTCATAAGCTACAGCTGTATTTATTGCATCATCATTTAAGGCGCCAAAGCATTGTGCACTAGATAATACCAACTGCGGTCTTATTCTTTTTCCTCCTGCTCTAATCAACTGAGAGCATATTTCATAGGTATAGCCGTTACTATCTGAAATAGCTGAATATAATCCTTCTTCCACTTTACTCATACCTGTCAAGTCTATATATTTATTAGCATTTAATTCCTCTTTTTCTGCTTTGATTAAAGCATTAACCATAAAAATCAACCTTCCTTTATCAGTATAGATCTTATATTATGGTCTATTGTCGAAATAATTAAACAAAAATGCATGAGAAAAGACCATCAAATGATGATCTTTACAATTTTTCCTACTTCATTTCACCAAGATATGCCTTCTTGACCTCATCATTGTTAAGAAGCTCTCTACCCTTCCCTTCCAAAACAATGGCACCAGTTTCAAGTACATAGCCATGATCCGCAATCTCAAGAGCTGCCTTTGCATTTTGTTCAATTAGGAGTATGGTAACTCCCTGTCTGTGAATCTCTTTAATAATATTAAATATTTCTTTTACAAGTAATGGTGCCAACCCTAAGGAAGGCTCATCCATCATTAAAACCTTGGGCCTAGACATTAAGCCTCTGCCGACTGCGAGCATCTGTTGCTCTCCTCCTGACATAGTGCCAGCCTTTTGCCACAATCTCTCTTTTAGTCTGGGAAATAATTCATAAACCCACTCCAAATCTTTTTGTACTTCATTTTTATTTGTTCTGATGTAGGCTCCTAAAAATAGGTTTTCTTCGACCGTAAGGTCAGGAAAAACCCTCCGTCCTTCAGGAACTAGGACAATTCCCTTTCCTACAATATCCTTGGTTTTGTGTTTTGAAAGGTCCTCTCCCTTGTATTGGATCATGCCATCAGTTTTTTTAACAAGCCCCATAATACTTCTCAAGGTTGAACTCTTCCCTGCTCCATTTGCTCCAATTAGAGTTACAATCTTATTTTCAGGCACTTCAATGCTTAAACCCCTAAGGGCGTGGATACCGTCATAATGAATATTTAAGTTTTCAATTCTTAACATATTTAGTCCACCCCCAAGTATGCTTCAATTACTTTTTTGTTGTTTTGTATTTCACTAGGAATTCCATATGCTATTGTTTCACCATGATCCAACACAAATATTTTTTCGCATATTCCCATCACTACCTGCATGTGGTGTTCTATCATAAAAATTGTCAACTGAAATTGATCCCTTATCTGTCCTACAAAATCCATTAGTTCTATAGATTCCTTAGGGTTCATTCCTGCGGCAGGTTCATCCAACAGCAAAACTCTAGGATTGGTAGCCAAAGCTCTGGCAATTTCTAACCTTCTCTGCTTACCATAGGGTAAAGATGAGGATTTTTCATGCATTACATCAACTAGACCCACCTCTTCTAATAATTGCACTGATTTTTCATACATTTCCTTTTCTTCTTCCAAATATAAGCTTTTATAGGGAATCATAGCTGCTGCCGCCACTGAGA
>QLTX01000238.1 GCA_018725175.1 Candidatus Psychracetigena formicireducens | reverse complement strand
AAAACTCCCCGTGGAGTTCTTTTCTCTGGCCCTTCAGGAACAGGTAAAACACTTTTGGCTAAAGCACTTGCTAAAGAAAGTGGAGTTCCATTTTTTGCAATTTCTGGTTCAGATTTCGTAGAAATGTTTGCTGGAGTTGGTGCTGGTCGTGTAAGGGACATGTTTGCAACTGCTAAAAAAGCAGCACCTTGTGTATTATTTATTGATGAAATTGATGCTATTGGTGGCAAACGTGGTGGCGGCATGGGTGGCAGTCATGATGAACGTGAACAAACTTTAAACCAAATTCTTGTTGAGTTGGATGGTATGGAAGAAAACAAGGGGATTATTCTTGTTGCTGCTACCAATAGACCAGAAACACTTGATCCAGCATTAATGCGCCCTGGCCGTATTGATAGGAAAATTATTGTAGGGCTTCCAGATGTTAATGGTAGAGAACAAATTCTTAAAATTCACTCTAAAAACACCCCTATTTCAGACACTGTTGATTTGAAGAAAATTGCTAGAGGAACTCCTGGTTTTTCTGGTGCTGAACTGAAAAACCTTATTAATGAAGCTGCTATTTATGCTGCTCGTAGAGATAAGCAATTTGTTGAACAAAAAGATATTGAAGATGCAAAAGATAAAATCATGCTTGGAGTTGAAAGACCTAGCCTTGCTATGACTGAACAAGATAAGAGAGAAACTGCATATCATGAGTCTGGACATGCAATTATTGCTAAACTCTTTAAGGGAAGTGACCCTATCTATAAAGTAACCATTATCCCACGTGGAAAAGCATTAGGCATTACTGTTCAGTTACCAGAAAAAGATAGATTCTCATATAAACAAGAATATCTTAAGGACAGAATTGCAATTCTTATGGGTGGGCGTGCTGCTGAAGAAATTTTCTGTAACACATTTACAAGTGGCGCTTCTAATGATATTGCTGTAGCTACATCTACAGCAAGAAGCATGATTATGCGTCTTGGTATGAGCAAGTTAGGACCAATCGCATTTGGTGAAGAAGGTGGAGGTGGATACCTTGGCCAAAGTTCTATTAATACTTCCTTCTTGGCTCAGGACACATTGGAGAAGGTTGACACTGAAGTTCAAAAACTTATTCAAGAGCAATATGACTTGGCTTTTAAATTGTTAAGCCAAAACCATGAAAAAGTTGAAGCCATGACAGATGCATTGATGGAAGTGGAGACTTTAGATGATTGGCAAGTAGAAAACATTATGCAGGGCAGACACTACAATGATAATGATGGGTTTATTGCATTTAAAGCCTTGGCTGATGAAAAAAGCAGAATTGCAGAATCTGAACTTGAATCAAGAAAAAAAGAATCTCAAGATAAAGCTAAACAAAAATTAACTCATGACACCAACCTCTCCATTTAGTGAGAGGTTGGTGTCAAATTCTCTTCATTTACCTATACATAGAATATGCCTAAAAATTCACCAAAACTTTTATCCTAACAGTCCGTAAAACCCCTTCCTTTAGGTTGGGGATATAAGGACTCAAAAATGTTAAGTTAACCTCTTGCAAAATTTAATAAATTAAATTATATTAGATTGCATTAATATTTAATTATGGCAAAATCCACAGTTTTAACACAGAATAAAAACTACATCACTTTGAAGCAAAGGATTAAAGACAAGCATGCCAAAAAGTTGTTGAGTTTAGCTAGAGAAGTTAACTATGTATTTAATTTTGTTAATGATTTAAGTCAACAACATATCAAAAGAGAAAGAAAGTTCTTATCTGCATTTGATATCAATGAATTTACTAAAGGTTGCACAGATA
>QLTX01000237.1 GCA_018725175.1 Candidatus Psychracetigena formicireducens | reverse complement strand
TCTCAATCGGCCAACGCCTCAGGTAACAGGTTAAGATTTTCTCCATTGGCCACTCCTTTTTGTTGGTTACCAGATAAAAAGGGTCTTCTTTAAGATCAGGGTCAAGAAAAGAGATGATAATCTTTACCCGATACCGGCCTTACGCGTCCTTAAAGTGCGAGAAAAACTCCAAACATCTACTATCTGTCCATCTCTTTCCTTGATTTGAGGTTTCTTAAAGAAGTCAGGAGAAAACATCTTAAGGTATTTGCTTAAAGAAATCCATTTGTCTTTAACGGAAACTTTACGATTTGACCGAGAAGCGAATATCCAGGACTTACCTGATAAGGCCTGTCAGATACTCAGCAAAGAGGCGTAATTGACTCTTGTTGAAGATTGAAGAGAAAGGAGGTAACATTCATTCTATGAAACCTGGTATTCGGACAATTGGTAACATTTTTCCTCCTGGTTTTGTTAGCAATAGTATAACACAGAAATCAGGCAATTTTGCTATCCTTGCCAAAGTTCAGTATCTAAGAGCCACCAGTTAAACCCTTTCTTGTCTTCTTCTACAGATATAAACCAGCCTGTCTTGTCAGTGCGTCAATGTTTGACAAACAGGGCCTTTTCTCTGAGAAGGGGTTATGTCCCACATTCCGCAAAGAAATTCTATACATTTCTGTGACAGTCCCTTGCCAATAGAGAGATTTGATAGATTTTGAAAATTCAATCTTTTACTTTATGGTCTAATAACATTTCTACATAACTCATTGCTATATTTGACAGATAGGTTTTTATTGTGTATAGTATGCAATCAAACAAAGGAGACTGCATATTATGCACTTAACCTAGGGTACTTGTCATTATAAAGAGAAAGAGTATACTTCCTACAGTATTGCTGAATTATATCGAGAAGGAAAAATAGTTAGGAAGCGGATTCTTTTTCCTCTGGGTAAATTATCAGAAACCCAGGCAGCACAAATTAAGCTCATCCTGAAAGTAGTTAAGGGAAAAGAGTCTATTCTTTCCTGTATTGAGGATATCGTTCCCTTAAAATCTTTATCTTATCTGGAGGTAGCGGTGGCTAATAAATTATGGAAAAACTGGCAGATGGATAAAGCCTTTAATGAAAACAAAATAACCAATAGCTCTATTTCCACTCCCTGGTTGCCAGAGTATTAGCTATCAACCGCTGTCTGGAGCTTACCTCCTGTTATTCCATCCAGGATTGGATAAAGACAATCGCCCTTCCCCAGATTCTTAACTTTGATCCTGAGACTCTCAATGATGATAAACTCTACCAGAGCAGATTAAAGTAATAGAAAGTCTCAAAGAACATTGGAAGGGATTAACTATCTTTGTAAAGCATCTTTTGCACCTATAGATAATAATCTGGCAGAAAGATGTTTTAAGATGTCAGTTCTTGGCAGGAAAAATTACTACAGCAATCACTCTGAGATAGGGGAAGAAATAAAGGCTGTTTTTTTACAATGACCCAGAACTATCTTTTAATAGATCAGACTCTTGCAGCTGTTTAGAATGCTACTTTGAAGAATATGCTAAGGAAATGGTCTTTCTAAAGACTTGAGAAGATTCTTACTGCAGGCTATTTAAGGAAAAGAGACCGCCGCAGCTAAAAATCCCTCCTTGAGGCTATATGATAGGAACAATTAAATCGTAGGCTTTTTAGTGGAAGGTAGAAAGTAACGGGGTTCAGTGAACTTTCTCCTATTACGCTATCATTATTGTGTGGCTGAATAGTTACCCTAATATTATTATTTATAACTTAATATTATTTACTTGACAAAATAGA
>QLTX01000236.1 GCA_018725175.1 Candidatus Psychracetigena formicireducens | reverse complement strand
GGTTATCGCAAACTGGAGTTTCATTTTAAGTAAGTGAAGAAAAATCGCAACACACTTGACCGGCCTAGCATCACGTGGTATAATTGAGGTGATAGCGAAAAGAAGTGACCTTTCGAATCCTGCGGACAGGGGATCAGTAGAGAAAGTGTCAAATTTACTGGGGGTTCAGAATCCCTGAAACTATTACTTAAAAGGAGGATACTAAAAATGAGAAGTTTTAAAACTACAAGCCTATCAGTAATATTAGTGGCATTGTTATCTCTGTTTATCATCTGGGGTGTATCCTTGGCCCTTTCACTACAGGAAGGAGGTAAAGGACAATATGTACGCTGGTTAGATGGAAGTAGTCGACTTGTAACTCCCGAAGTTTTAAAAAATAATGAAAAACTTCTACGTGCTTCGCAGAAAATTATTTTTGCTAAACCTAGCCTTAAAAGCAAAGGCGCATTATTGGCTGGTCATCATATCGATCCTTTCACTGCGACTATTTATGTGGGTTTAAAAGACTTAAGTGAGGACTATACTAAGTTAATTAAAGGATTAATTACCGATATTGATGGTATTAAACTTGAGTTTTTCAAAGCACAATTTACTGTAGATGAGTTAATAAGCTTTAAATGGAAGGTTCAAAATGTATTCTGGGGTGTGACAGACGAGGATATGGAAAAACTTTACTCTCTCAAGGACGAAACCAGCAAAGAAAATAAAAGGGCGGAGTTAAGAAAAAGAATGGAAGAAGTCTCAACTAAAAAAGGTGTACCAATTACTTCGTTAGCTATAAATATCAGAAAGAATTGTCTAACAGTTGGTTTAAGTGAACTTCAGCCACATTATATAGAGGCTGTAAGGCAACTTGTTAGCGAGGTACCTGTAGAATTTATTGCTTTTGGCACTCTTAAGTTAGAAGATGATAGGAGAAGAGGTCAAGTTAGGCCCCTACGAGGTGGTATTCAGGTTGAGAGTTACGATAATATCAGAGACCACAGGTGGGAACTAACCACCTTAGGATTCAGGGCCAAGGGAATTGGTGGGACTACAGGTTTTGTTATGACCGGACATGCAGGAGAAAGTGGTCAGGGTGTATGGCAACCTATTCACCGATGGTGGTGGCCCTCCCTAGATAGGGTGGGAACAATTAGAGAAAACTTTCTACCACCTAGACACAGTGATTCTGCCTTTGTGGCTGCAGATGTAAGCGTCAACAATACAATATGGCCTGATAGAGTCATACTCGGCTGGGTTCCTTCTTCCTCCACACCTCGAGGCACTATTGTAGCCAAGGAGGGAAGAACTACCTACTTTACTCAGGGAGTTATACATCAAACTGGGGTGGATATTTTTTTTAAAGGACTGCCTAACGTAGCTTTTTTCAACCAGGTACTTGCTACCTATGCCAGTGCCGTCGGAGACAGTGGGGCTCCTGTTTTTCACATACCTCAATTCAACGGAGGTAACTTTGCTCACCTTTACGGCATCCATATGGGGAGATATGGTCCAGACCCTTTCTATGCGGTTTATAGCCCTATAGAAGGGATACAAAGAGATCTTAATGTTATTCCCTAGGAAAAGACTATTTTGATAAGAGGAGGTGTTTCATGCTTAAACCTTACAGATGGTTTAAAGTGCTGGTAAAGATAATAGGGGTAGCTATAATAATTGTAGCAGTGGTAGAAAGCTTAAGTATTATAAGTCCACCTAACACTAAGCATTTTAAAACTTATTTTGAACTGGATGTATATCGTAAAATACAATTGACCCCCTATCGTCATTTAAAATTGACCCCCTAAAATGCTATAATC
>QLTX01000235.1 GCA_018725175.1 Candidatus Psychracetigena formicireducens | reverse complement strand
TGTAATAATGGCTGGCTGTATGGACTCTGTTGTGTTAAGTAAAGATTCAGTTAAAGTTCTTGCATCCTTGCCTTCAAGAGAAGTTCTTCTTGCTCAAGTGTGTGGCGCATTAAAATCACCTATGGCTGGAATCGTTGTGGTTCTAAATATGTTGATTCTAAGGCTCTTGTTTGTGCTTAAGAAAATTGAAGAAAAAAAGGCTTAATGCTAATTGTTTAGCATGAGAGTTTATTGTGAAGTTAGGTAATAGTTGTTTTTTATATATTTAAGTATGTTGGAGATCCTATGGCAACAAAGTCATACGAACAAATAATCGATCAAATTGGTAGTCTTACAGTTCTTGAGTTATCTGAATTGGTAAAAGGCTTAGAAGATAAGTTTGGTGTTTCTGCAGCAATGCCTGTAGCAGCAGCCCCAGTAGCAGGTGCAGCAGCTGAAGCTCCTAAAGCTGAAGAAAAATCAGAATATAAAGTAACGCTTAAAGACGGCGGTCCAGAAAAAATTAAGACAATCAAAGCATTGCGTACCGTAACAACATTACAGAAGCTAAAAAAGCTGTTGAAGAAGCACCTACAGTAATTGCAGAAGCTGCTTCAAAAGATGATGCGAAGAAAATGAAAGAAGCTTTAGAAGCTGCTGGCGCAAAAGTTGAATTAAGTTAATCGGTAATCTAAGGATAGAGTAATTTAGTCGAGTTGATCGATGGGTGTGAAAAGCAATATTTTGGTACAAGGAGGAACAGTTTAATGTCTAGCCTTCAACTGGGCGCTAATATTATTCGTAAATCTTTTGGAAAAATTAAAGACATAGTTCAGGTTCCGGATCTCATAGAGATACAATCTAAGTCTTTCAATGATTTCGTCCAATTAGACAAGCTCCCTTCGGAGCGTAAAATAATTGGACTTGAAAAGGTTTTGAGGGATATTTTCCCTATAGATTATAATGATAAAATGTCGTTAGAATTTGTTAGTTATGAGTTAGGTATTTGGTCTTGCACCTGTACCAAACTAACAGGTATAGTTAATCGATATACATGGAGTTGTTCTTCTTGTAAAAAGTCTGATTGTTCTCGATTGAATGATAATCTTGAATGTACTTTTTGTAAAAAGAATAGTGCACGTTATAAAACGTGTGCCAATTGTTTATCACGAGTAACTGTGCAATTGCCAATGACACTTGAAGAGTGTCGATCAAGTGGGCAAACTTTTTCTATGCCTTTGAAGATAAAGGTTCAATTAATTAGCTGGGATGTAAATCCTGAAGGTCAAAAAGCGGTTAGGGAAATTAAAGAGCAAGATATATTTTTTGCTGATCTTCCTGTTATGGCCGATCTTTATGAGCATGAAGGTATGTTTAGGCTTGGTAATCTTGGAACTTTTCTTATAAATGGTGTTGATAGAGTTGTTGTAAGCCAGCTTCATCGTTCTCCTGGTGTTGTTTTTGCACAAAGTAAAAAAGTAAAAGATGTCAGAGGTCGTCCTTATTATATAGCTCGTATTATACCAATGAGAGATTCTTGGCTTGATTTCGAATTCGATAGTAGCGATTTACTTTACGTTCGAATTGATAAAAAGAAGAAGCTCTTAGTTACGACATTTTTACAAGCATTAGGTGTTAGCCGTAACCAAATTATTCCACTCTTTTATAACTTCGATAAAATATACTCTCAAGATGGTGAATTTTTTAAAATAGTTAATAATGCTTTGATTGGTCAGCGTCTTGAAAAAGGCATGGTTCCTGATAAAGAGGGTGCACCTTTTATTGGCGTTAGAATCAATAAAGAAATTCTTTCTCAGCTTAAAGCGGCTGGTATT
>QLTX01000234.1 GCA_018725175.1 Candidatus Psychracetigena formicireducens | reverse complement strand
TCTGTGCTTGGGCTAGCCCTTGTGCTACTTCTGGTTCAGGAACGCAGACCATCAATACTTGGATTTGTTCAGCTGGTTCGTGCGTCGGCGCATCCGCTGGACAGCAGACCTGTACCTGTACCCGTAGTGTTCCTGGTGGCACAATCTGCGCAACACAAACAGTAACCGCTTGCAGTGGCTGTACCTGGGCTAGTACCTGCGCTACTTCTGGTTCAGGAACGCAGACAGTAACCAATTGGACTTGTTCGGCTGGTTCGTGTGTTTCTTCATCAACAAATCAGAGTTGTGCCTGCACCCGTAATACTGACGGCCAATATTGCTGTGATGGCATCCCGATGGGGCAGCCGGGCGCTTGTAGTGGGGGCAGTTGTGCACAAATGGCCACCGGATTAACCTGTTAACCGCAAGACAGCCAATGTGTGTTATACAACCATAACAGCAAGGTCTACTCCGTAGCGGTAATAACCACCATTTTCCACCCAGGAGTCAACCCCTGCCAGCGAAGTTGGTCTGACATTCACTATTGATTATGACTTTTGACGATAACTTTTATAGTTTTCGGTTTTGTGAGTGGGATATTACAAAGATGCTCGCGCTTTTTTGGTTAAAATAAATAAGTTTTTTACAACTTTACTAAAAGAGGAAAAATACGCTTTAATTAATCAAGTTAAAAGAGCCTTAAACTCAATAATTTTCAATATTGCTGAAGGCACTAATAAAAATACAGATAAAGATATGAGAGTTTATATTAATCAAGGATATTGTTCGTTAGATGAAGTTATTATCTGTTTGGATTATATCTTAGATGGGGCTTCTTACGAAGTTGGACTTCATAAGAAGTTGATAAATTACGCTCCACACTGATATACTTAAGTATATCAGTGTGGAAAAGCCACATATATAATTAAAATATTAGATTTTGAGGCAATATAGGATAATATGAGATAACATGAGATAATATGGAGTGATATGGGATAATATAAACTAGCGTAAAGCGTCAGTCTCTCAATATTGTCATTTCTTTAAACGGTGATATACTTAAGTATATCACCTAAATACATTATTTGATTGGATTTTATTCTTGAGTTAATTTAAAATTAATTGTGGTTTCGAAATGGGTTGCAGCGGTGGGATTTGTAGGTCGGCCCATCTCTGCATAATTCCATAATTATTAATTATTTAAAAAAATAAAAACATGCTTAAAAAAAAGATTATTTTGACAATTATAATTATTATACTTGTTGCCGGGGGATTAGTTTACGCGACTTTAATGTTTCAAAGAGGTGATTTCTTTCCAAAAGACATTACAATTGAGGAACCGGGAGAATTATCAAAAGTAGGAATAGAAGGAACAACAGGAGAGATAGGCGGCGTTAAATATGAAATTGTTAGAGCCGGAAGAATAGCCGACCCTATCGCTAAAATAATGGTATATGAAGTTGTAACTGAAAAAATGGACGAAGAAAGGGTTTGGGTTATGGCTGAAAAAATTATTGGGGACATCACCAGAGAAGACGCCGATATTGACCGAATTTCCCTGCTATTTTTCACTGATAAAAACTTAATTGAGACCCAACCTTATAATATCGCCCAGGTTATTTGGCAGCCAGAAGCTGGTGGAATTACCCCGGAAATTGCCGAAAAAAATTTAAGAGATAATTATATAATTTTTGTGCTTATGGCAGAACCAACACCCCCTGCTATATAACCCCCTGATATGTATCTTTCGTAAGTATCTTTCATAAGTATCTTTCATAAGAAGTTGATAAATTACACTCCACACTGATATACTTAAGTATATCACCTAAATACATTATTTGGTTGG
>QLTX01000233.1 GCA_018725175.1 Candidatus Psychracetigena formicireducens | reverse complement strand
CGGCACCATAGTGTAGGGTTGACCCCAAAAGGCAATTTGTCAAATAAACTACTCACTTAAAGATTACTACAATAATAATTCCCCGTCAATGAAATAATGCCCCGCGCCCTTGGGGCGCTTCCGTATCTCGCTTGCACTGTTCGCCTCGCTGTCGCTCGGCTTGCTTGGTCGCTCGCTTCGTGACAATGCCAGGCGTATTCGGCTCGGCTTGGCGGCGGCAGCCGTAGCGTCCTCGCTTCAAGTTCTGTTGACACTCAAGAAATAAAAGTTTTTATACGGGCTCGTCCGCTATGCCGCAACCAACAAATAAAAAACTCGGCAAGCGCAGCATGCCGAGCCTCTCGCGAACAGCGCTTGAGAAACAACCCGCTTCGGAGCGGGTGTGGTGCGGGCACGCCCGCCTCATATAGAAAGCAGGGAGAATTTTCAAGGAATGTTTTTTATGCTACATTGATAATTTTTTAAAAATTTCTTTGTAATCTTTAGGTAATTCAGACCATATAAATTGAATAAAGCCTTCTCTATCTAATATTACCACACCAGGCACACCAATAATATTATAAAGCCTGAACACCTCTCCCTTATTATCTAAAAGTATTTTATAATTTATTCCATATTTGAGAGCGAAGTTCTTTACTCTACCTATACTTTCTTTATAGTTTATAGCCAGTATCTCTAATTTATCTGGGAATTCCTGTTTTAGTTTTATAAGCCGCGACGTCTCTTTTTTGCAATGTGGACACCAGGTTGTCCAAAAATAGAGGACAATGGCTTTACCAGAATAATCTTTTAAGGAAACCCTGTTGCCTTCTAAATCTATAAGGTTAAATTCTGGTGCCTTGGTATTTATTTTAATTTCTTCAGAATAGGCGACCGCTATAGAAAGCATTGCCAGGACAATGCTAAAAAGTATTTTCTTTGGTCTTATTTTTATTATCACATTAACCTCCCTGCTTGGAATAGAAAATATCCACCAAGTAAAATCATGGCAAACCCAAATACTTTTTGGATTTTTTGCATCCAAGTACCCGACTTTGGTAAAGATACTAATATGCCTGTAAAAGTTCCTATCGCAACTAACAAAATGCCTATGCCTAAGGCAAAGACAAAAAGCAGGCTTGCCCCAAAAAATAGATTCTGCCGGCTGGCTACATATGACAAAAGCACTCCTAAGACTGCGGCAGTGCAAGGAGCAACCACAAATCCAGAAGTAAGACCAAAGCCCAATGCCTCAAGATAGCTTCCTTCGGTTCCTCTTATTTTGCTGATCCGAGAAAGAGAAGAGATACCCGGCAACAAAAAGACATCCAACATAGAAAGCCCAAATAATATTATAATATTACCCACAATAATATAGGCAATAGGATTAGTTTGTATCTCACCAAAAAGTTTTCCTGAGAGGGCAGCAAATATTCCTAATCCCGCATATGTAATTGCTACACCAATTACATAGGAAAGGGATAAAAGAAATATTTTAAACCTGTTTCTCTCGGATTTGCCGCCGATGTAACTAATTATAATTGGGATTATAGGGTATACACAGGGTGTAAGGGAAATTAGAATACCTGCAATAAAGGCGATTGGGTATGCCAGAACCTGCGTTCCTTGTAACTGACCTTTTAGTAATTGAGTTAAGGTTTCTAGAAAACCTTCCATTTTATATTACCTACGGCAACCACTCTGTGAATAGTAAGGATGGGCTCTATGGAACAAAATTAAAACCCACCCTTCCAGTTGTGTTTGATTTTAATGCTTAAGAAGTTTATTTGACAAATTGCCTTTTTGGTATTCCTCAGCTGAGTCGCACCAGAAATTTTCTGCATATG
>QLTX01000232.1 GCA_018725175.1 Candidatus Psychracetigena formicireducens | reverse complement strand
GGACGTACCCGGATTGTCAACATTCGTCTTGATGCTTTTTAATATACATGGTACAATTTGGCGGGGTAATTAAATAGTATAGGAATTTGCATTTTTAACATAGTCATAAGGCCTTAAACCATACATTGCCATATACAAAATTTTATTGATATTGATATTTGATTCATATAAAATGGTATATAAAGAGTGACAAGTGATAAGGGTGGAACAAGTACGAGATAAAAGTATAGTGATAACAGAAGATGAAAAGAAAGACAAAAACATATTCAAACAGATTATAATAGAGAACTGGGAAAATTTCAAAAAGAAGTACCCATCGTATAACAAACCTTATTATGAGGAAGTTATACAAAAAGCTTTGCTTTGTGGTACAGAGCAGGGTGGATATACAGAGTATAGGTGTTTGGAATGCGGGAAGGGAGTAAGGCGTATACCATTTACCTGTAAAAGCTGTTTTTGCCTGTCTTGTGCAAAAGTCTATACAGATGAAGTAGTAAGCCAAGTCAGTAAAATGCTAAGGCCGGGTATGAAGTACCGGCATATAGTACTAACTATTCCGGAACAATTAAGTAAGGTATTTTATAAGGACAGACACAATGGAAAGCTGCTGTCTGAATTAATGCGTGTAGGCTACAAATGTGTAGAAGAAGTAATAGGGGTAGTAGTAAAAAGAGAAGTAAAAACAGGCATGATAATGGTGCTGCAAACTCATGGGCGATCGGGGCACTATAATCCTCATTTACATGTACTTGTGATAAATGGAGGAATAAATAAAGAGAGAAAAGAATGGAAGGAATTAAGGTATTTGCCCTTTAAGATTATCCATACAAAATGGCAGTATCATTTATTGAACATGATAAAAGGACAAGTAGCAACCAAAGAGATGAACAAACTGGTGGACAGCTTATATAAAAGTTATGCTAAGGGTTTTGTAGCAAATGTAAGTAAGGGAGAAGCGCCGGATAAAGCAAAGGGTCTTGCAAAGTATTTGGCTAAATACATGGCATCTCCGCCAATTAGTATACGGAGAATCATCAGGTATGACAGAGGGAAAGTAACATATCGTAATAACACTAAACGTGTTATTACGCACTTGTTGGTATAATGACCACGAGACAAAAGCTAGAAAAGAAGAGACATTAGATGTGCTGAGATTTATAGGACGAATGGTGCAGCATATATTTCCAAAGGGTTTTCAACGTATAAGGTATTATGGTTTACAGGCAACGAAAACGTATAAAAAATGGGATGAAGTGATAAAAGAGGGTCTTAAGAATTTCGGTAAAGTTGTACAAGGGGTTTATGAAGTGGTTTCATCCAAGGATTATAGAGAAAGATATATGGAAAGCAGTGGGAAGGATCCGTTAGCGTGTTCTTATTGCGGGAGAGAAATGAAAGTATGGAGAATTTGGCATCCGGTATATGGAGTAATATATGACGAAGAGAAAAATATCAGGCAGGGAAAGTACGAAAAATATTCAAAGCCAAGAGATGGAGGAGGAAGTACCGTTCGGGAGTCCTCCGGAATATTACAAATTTCGATGTTCCCATTGCCAATTTGAAAATGAAATGAATGAGGCAAATGTCGATGTAGCGTTTGGTTGGACTAAAAAAAGGACAAAATGCTCAAGAGGTTTAATGCCCGTGCTTGAATGTCCCAATTGTTCACGACTAACATATGAATGTGTGGACTAAAGAAGTCCGCCCGATAGGGCGGTAAGTTAATGCATAATTTTTTCATATAAGTTTAATTTTTAGGTAAGCTTTTTAGAGTTCGAGTTTTATCTGTGTTTAGTGTTTGCGATTCTGAATTCTTGCGGCTTGTAAGGAAATTAA
>QLTX01000231.1 GCA_018725175.1 Candidatus Psychracetigena formicireducens | reverse complement strand
TGATGAAAGATTAAAAGAACTTCACAAAATTAATCAAAAGGTCGATGTTAAAAAGGAAGTTTCGGTTAGATTTTCAACCACCTCCTCGAAAGCTGTTTCGGTTTGATAATTAAATGATTTGACACACTTCTTATAAGAACACCCACCTATAGCTTGGTATAAAAAAGAATCATCTTCTTTTCCATTTAACCTAAAATATACTTCGGAGTCTGGAATACCTCGATCCAGAAAAATTAATTCATTTTTGGGCAAAGATTTTTCTAAATCTATTTTCATCTTTAATATTTCTTTTTGAAAAGAAAAATCATCCTTATGAATTTCTTCTATTATTCTCCCCTTTGCTATTTCACGATCAATATATATTCTAGCAGTTTCGTGAGCAACAAGATAACCCTTTTCCTCAAGTTGATTAACAAAAGTTGTTTTTCTTGTACAAGGAGCTCCGGTTATTATATGCCAATTATTCATGATCTATTATTTGTCATTTACTAAGCCAATTTTAGTATAAAAAATAAATATAGTCATCACCAAATATTGAAAAAACAAGAAACGGCCCAACAGCAACAATAATAGTTGTAAAAAAAAGTGGCTGAAAACAACCACTTATTAAATGAGCCGTCACCTTAGAATCTCGTCAATGACTTCGGTAACCGTTGGTAACTCATCAACGCTCAAATCCCGAGGTATCTGGCTACCAACAGTAAAGACGCCGTTCTCGATGTCGCCTTTTTTAGCAAGACGAAGCATCTTGAAAATACAAAAAGCCTCGGAAAAATTTGAATCTCTGTATCTACAATTATACAGGCAACTCCTATTACACTGGGGTTTGTGTCCTAATACGTGACTAACGCCGTCTTGTTTTAATCTTTTTATTGACGACGTTAACGCCACACGAATCGGCATCCCAACAGGACTCTCTATAATCCCGATATCGGTATTTAAGACCACTTCCTGCCAAGTTCTCGCAACAGAACTACGAGCGTCCTTGGTCAAAGCGAATCTTGTACCTACCTGGATGCCAGAGGCGCCAAGCTCCACTGCCTTTCTAAAACCATCTTTGGTTCCACAACCTCCAGCGGCAATAACTGGGAAAGAAGGAGGGACTAAAGATACTATTTCAGGTAGTATCTCCCAGATAGTTTTGTCAGTGCCCAGATGACCACCGGCATCACCCCCTTCTGCAATAACTGCGTCCACTCCGACCTTATAGGCCAGACTGGCTCCTTTACCAGAAGATATAATCATGACTACTGGAATATTGGATGCATGAGCTTTAGCAATAAGCTCTTTAACGAGCTTTAGTGTAAACCCCGCACCAATCACCAGGAGATCAATCTTCTCCTCTATTGCGGCAATAGATAATGCCCTACATTCGTGCACAGCCAACATTACGTTGACTCCGACAACCCCGTTTGTCATACTCCGGGTAAGACGTATTTCCTTAATTAAACGATCAGCTGTCAATCCAGAAGCTGGCAACAAACCGATGCCACCCTTATTAGCCACCGCCGCACAGAGACCCGCCATGGATATCTCGACGGCCATCCCCCCAAGAATTATCGGGTTTGCGACAAGCGACCCTATTCTAAGCTTCTTCATTAATAACTCCCCTTTCAATTTTAAAATTACTAATCTTCAGGTAACTACAATTTTAGCCTCTTGTCAATTATGTTCCCTGACTTAAACATTAAAAATCAAACTATAATAGTTTAGGAATATTCAAATCTTCTAAGAAATTCAATATCTAAAACCACACTTGATACAATAAAAATCTTCTACTAATGCTCATGGCCCGCCGTAACTTTTATTAGCCCAGTGGTAGTTTATGATTACAAGTAAAATACTATCCAT
>QLTX01000230.1 GCA_018725175.1 Candidatus Psychracetigena formicireducens | reverse complement strand
AATGAGAGTCCAGTTACTGCCCCTAGAGTTGTAAATGATGTTGTTGTTGCTCATCTTTCCCCTGGTTCTACTGCACCTGTAATTAGATTATCTAGAAATAGAGCAACTGCAATTTTAATTACTGACTCAAGTGGTCAACCTTGGCCTATTATAAATTATGATGGACTTTCTGAAGAAGACTTTGTTATTAAAAGATTAGATAATCCATCACCAGATGGTTATGTTTTATCAATAACACCAAGAGGAACTTTTGTATCTGGTAACTTGATTCTTATTTTAAGAGGTCTTCCAACCCCATTAAATATTGAATTTGTATCTGCACAAAGAATAGTTGATGGAACAACTCAAATTAGAGTTCAAGCTATAGGGCCTAATAGTAAATTTACTTCTATGGGGCTTCCAGCAAGCATAGATTCAGAAATGCTGAACATTTTACAAGGTGTTGCTCCACAAGGTGCAAAAGAGTTGAGAGTGTCTTCTAAAGCTGTTCAAGCTTGGTTAGCAAGAGATGGATCAATGTATTTGAGAACAAGATATAGAATTATGTCCCCTGCTTTTGAGCAAGTTACATCTAGTCCTGATGGAACATTTGCATATAAAATGATTCCTGTAGAATCTGTGCTTTTCAAAGTGACAGAAGGTAGTTTTGGTGAGTTGACTATATCTGGGTTCTAAAATAATTTTTAAAATTAAAGGGGTGAAAAAATGGGAGATAGAATGAATAATATGAATAAAATGATGAAAAATCCACAACAAAGGAATATGTATTTATTAGTTATTGGTTTAGCATTAGTAACTTTAATTGCAGGTGTTTGGTATACATCTCAAGGTGGTGGCAATCAATCTAAACCATCTGGTGCAAACGTTGCCGCAGTGCCTGCTATTAATGTAATTCCTGGAACTTCAGAGTCTCCACAATATAATATAGATGTGCAAAGACAAAATGAGAGATTAGCTGAAATTGCTAAAGATACAGGAACTAGTTTTATTCCAACTCCTGTAAATACCGATGTTTTTAGCAACACATCACCTATTGATGAGTTAGAAAGACAAAGAGAGCAAAATAGAGTTGAAGAAGAAAAAATTGCACAATTAAAGTTTGAAGAAGAAGAAAGAATTAGAAATACACAAATTGTAGCCCCTACAGTGCAGCAACCAATTGTTCAGCAACCAATTGTTCAGCAAGCAGCAGTTCAGCAACCAGTAAAAACACAAAAATATAATGCAGATGACCATATGTTATTGTCAACACTATTAGGTGTATGGGCACCAAAAACTACTAATGCTGAATTTAACTTTGCAAAACAAACATCACAATCTGGCAGTGGTTCTAACCAAGTTGCTATTTTAAATCAAGACAACCAAATTATGCAAGGTGGCAATACGCAAGAGGGAAGAACAAGCAATACAATGCAACAAAATGAGGTTACTGTAAAAACTGCTGGGACTATGTACCAAGCTATTTTAGAAACGGGTATTAACTCTGATGAGCCAAGTCCTGTTTTGGCAAGAATTGTAACAGGACCATTAGTTGGAACAAGATTACTTGGAAGCATGAGAAGAACTGGTGAGAAAGTTTTAGTGGAGTTCAATACTGCTAGTATTCCTGGACAATCAAACAGTATTGCCATAAAAGCAGTTGCAGTTGACCCAAATAGCGCAAGAACAGCTTTGGCAAGTGATGTTAATAGACACTACTTCTTAAGATATGGTTTGTTATTGGCTTCTACTTTCTTAGGTGGATTTGCAGATGCAATAGCAAGACAAAACACAACTACAAGAGTTTCACCAGATGGTAATGTGGTTCAAACAACAGGAGAATTATCAGCAAGAGATATAAATAAGCAAGCTTTGGGT
>QLTX01000023.1 GCA_018725175.1 Candidatus Psychracetigena formicireducens | reverse complement strand
TTTATCCCCTGCGTATAACCAGCAGGTTCCGGCCATCTTCTCTTGATGTGAGAAGGTAAGGATGAATTTCATAAAGGCAATTATTTTTAAACAAATAATCTTTAACCGTTTCCAGTTCTTTTTCCACAGCTTTTCCTTTGTAAAATAAAAGTTTTCCCCCTTCTTTTAGTAAAGGGAGAGCAATTTTTAGAACATCCTTTAAGGGTCCGGTGGCTCGGGAAAGAATCAGGTCAAAATAATTACTATATATGTGCTGGAAATGTTTGGCTTCGCCTTTTAATATTTTAGCTTCTTTCAGATTTAATACCTTTACCGCCATTTCTAAAAAAACGGTTTTTTTACTGCTTTGTTCCAGAAGATACATCTCTAAGTCCGGAAAAACTATTTTTAAGGGAATGCCCGGAAGCCCACCGCCTGTGCCAAAGTCAAGTACCTTCAAAGGAGTATCAGTAATCAATTTTAGATACGCGGGGGCTAAAGAGTCCAAAAAATGCTTTACCTCTAATTCTTTTACATCTTTTTTAGAAACTAAATTCAGAGAAGGGTTGAGCTTAACGATTAATTTATGGTATTCCCTGAACTCTGCTTGTTCCAACTCCCTTTTATAAGGGAGCGTCTCCAGGAGTAAGGCAGGAGTTATTTGGCTCATAATCGCTTATTACTTACTGCTTTTACTTTCCTGATTTTATCCAGTAGCACCAAGCCGTCCTGGGGAGACACTCCGGGCATACGCAGAAACTCTCCGATAGATTTAGGCTTCCTGCTCTTTAGCATAGATGCTCCCAGAGAAGAAAGGCCGGGAATAATTAAATCCTCACTTAAATCGGGTATCAGGAAGTTCTCCATTTCTCTAAAATCCACCATCCTTTTATTTTCACGGGTTATGTATCCTTCATATTTTACCCGAGTATTTACCTCTTCCAGAGCTTCAGAAGTATATCTTCTTAGCTCGGGGAAACTATTAGTTAATATATCTCTCTCTTTAATCCCTGCCGGTGAGTAGGAACTCTCCCCTATGGACACCTCTGGTCTCTTTAAATAATCATAGAGACTGTTCTCTCTTTTTCTTTTACCTTTTAAGAAGGCTATTATTTCCTCAATTTCTCTTACTTTTTTAACATATTGTTCGTACCTTTCATCACTAACCAAACCGAGCTTTCTTCCCAGAGGGGTTAGCCGTAAATCAGCATTGTCCTGCCTGAGGGAAAGACGGTATTCCACGCGAGAGGTCAACATGCGGTAGGGTTCTTCCACCCCTTTAGTGGTTAAATCGTCTACTAAAACACCTATATAAGCTTCATCGCGTTTCAAGGTGAAGCCTTCTTCACCCATAACATAAAGAGCGGAGTTAATACCCGTAATAATTCCCTGGCAGGCCGCTTCTTCATAACCGGTAGTTCCATTAATCTGTCCGGCGGTAAAAAGACCGGGGATATTTTTAACCATCAGTTGTGACTGTAGTTGCAGCGAATCCAATAAATCATAATCAATAGCATAACCCGGGCGGATTATCTCCACCCTATTCATGCCCGGAACTGTACGCAAAATCTTAAGCTGAATTTCCGCTGGCAGACTGATGTTCATCCCCTGAACATAATGCTCCACTGTAGTAAAACCTTCAGGTTCCAGAAACACAGGATGTCTTTCTTTTTCAGGAAACCAGACCATCTTCTCTTCTATGGAAGGGCAGTACCTTGGTCCTACTTTAACCATATCGGTAGAACGGGAGGCGGTTAAATGCAGATGTTCCCTGACCACCTGGTGGGTTTCCAGAGTGGTATAGGTCAAATAAGAGGGTAGTTGTTCCCTGGTTATCGGTGGAGTTAAAGGCGAAAACTTCAAACCTGCTTCTCCAGGCTGAAGGGACATCTCCTCACGGTCTATGGTTCGCCCGTCAATTCTGGGGGTGGTCCCGGTATTAAAACGCCTGATTTTTAAGCCTAATTTTACTAACGAGTTAGAAAGGTAGTTAGCTGGAGGTTCCATCCCCCGACCGCTGGGATAAGAATAAGAACTTATTCTACCCACCCCTTTAAGATAGGTCCCGGTGGCTAAAACTACCGCTTGTGTTAGATAGTTTCTTCCATCTCTTAGGGTTACCTTAAATAATGGTTTTTTCCTGCCTTTTTTGACCCGGGCAATATCTACTACTTCTCCCTGTATTAAGGATAATTGAGGGGTTCTTTCCAGTGCGTTTTTAGCTTCCCGATGGTATAAAATCCTGTCTATTTGACTGCGAAGGCTCCTTACAGCAGGACCCCTGCTGGTATTGAGCATCCTTATCTGGGTAAAAGTTTTATCGGTAAGTAGAGCCATTTCTCCGCCCAGAGCATCTATCTCTTTTACCAGCTGGGCTTTACCAGGTCCACCGATAGCCGGGTTACAGGGAGTCCAGCCCACCGTATCCAGGTTGATGGCTATTAGTAGGGTAGGAACTTTGAGCCTTGCCGAAGTTAGAGCCGATTCAATTCCAGCATGACCTCCGCCAATAATTGTTATCGGGTAGTCAATCACCTTATTTACCTACACAAAAATTTTTAAATATCTCTTCTGTGAGGTTAATAATTGGCTCTTCTCCTAATATTTTCCTCAGCTCGGTAACCCCTTCCCGGAGATGATGTCCTACTATATCCAGCGTACTTATATTTTCCACCGCACCTCTTATATGCTTAAGCACCTCCCCCAGGTAATTAGCTTCTCGTTCGGATAACATAAGGTCAAGATTGCTAACAAAAGCCATTTCTACAACTTTTATTAAAATATTATCTATCCCAGAGCCCATACGGGCAGAGGTTTCCAAAAGCGAGAACCCATAAGATAAAATCCTTTCTCTATCTATCTTTTCAGGTAAATCTATTTTATTCAGGATTATCAACCCACCCTTCTCCTTAAGGTCGTAGAAGAACTCTTCATCCTCTTCCTCCAGAGGGATGCTGGCATCTATGACCAGCAAAACCATATCCGCTCCCTTAACTGCCTGTCGGGTGCGAGAGATACTGATAGTTTCAATCTCATCGCTGGTAGCCCTGATACCTGCAGTATCATAGATTAAAATGGGGTAGCCCTGGTATTCCAGCTGAGATTCCAGAACATCGCGGGTGGTCCCGGGAATAGAGGTAACAATAGCTCTTTCTTCCTGAAGTAAAGCGTTATAAAGGGAGGATTTACCTACATTAGTCTTGCCAATAATTACTACTTTTAAGCCCTGCCTTAAGCGCCTGGAGGTCTCCATACCCTTTAACAGCAGTTCCATTTCCTCAGCTACCCGGTATAATTCCGTAACCACCTTTATTTCTTCGTCTACTTCTTCGGGGAAGTCCACGGTAGCTTCCAAACTAACCAGGATCTGTTCCAGTTTCTTTTTTAAACTAACTACCGTTTCGCTGGCTTCTCCCTTAAGGCGGTAAACCGAAGTAAAAAGAGCTTTTTGGGAACGAGCATCAACTACATCTATTATTCCCTGGGCTTTCACCAGGTCCATCTTGTTGTTTAAGAAGCCTCTCCTGGCAAACTCACCCCTTTCTGCCAATCTAACCCCGTTTTTAAGGAGCACCTGCAAAACTTCGCGGGGTGCTACCAATCCCCCATGGGTAAATATTTCCAACATATCTTCGCCGGTGTAGGAGCTGGGAGCATGATAAATTATAAACACCACCTCATCTATTAGGTTACCTGTCTCGGGATCTCTGACAAACCCGTATAAAGCCTTCCTGGGTTCTAATTTGCTGAGGTTTTTACCTAAAACCCGCGAGCCTATGCTTATCGCCTGAGGACCAGAAACCCTAACAATCCCCATTGCCCCTACTCCGATAGGGGTGGAAATAGCAGATATAGTTTCTTTATCTGGTCTGGCTATCATTTTCCAACGAAAGGACCACTCTCCTATAGGGTTCGTTTCCCGTAGATAGGCTTATAATGCCTGCCTCGTTAGCCTTTCGGTGAACTATTTTCCTTTCCCAGTTGTTCATAGGCTTGAGCTCTATTTTCTTTTTGAATTTTTTTACTTTGCTTATGGCTATTATTGCTTGCTCTTCTATACGCTTTTCTCTCTTTTTCAAATAATCATTGATGTCTAAATATATACTACCTTTTCCATATTGACGAAAAAAGAGCGTAGATAGAAGCCTCTGCAGGGCAAAAAGAGTGTGACCATCTTTTCCTATAAGCTTGCCGGGGTCTTCGCACCTGATATCTATCTCCCAGCCATCATCTACCTTTATTTCCCTTATGCTCTCATACTCAAAACCCAACCTGTCCAGTATCTCCCTGGTAAGGTTTGATTGGGCTGCAGCTTCTGTTTTGATCCTGGTTTCTCCTGAAACAGGAAGTTCGCTTCTTTTAGCCGGTGTGGGTTTAGGGGTGGAAGAAGAACTTTTAAGCCACAAACGGCAACGGTAAGCTTTTTTGGTAGTACCAAAAAATCCTTTGTATAATACTTCTTCAATGGTATGTTCAACTTCTTCCTCCAGTGCGCCCATCTCCAGCAGGGCTTTTAAAAAAGCTTCCCGCGGAGAAGCACCTTCTTTTTCAATATAGCCTTTGTTCAATTTTTCATTCTCCATCGCAATACCACTTGTTCAACTGCGGTGAGTAATCCAAACCACACCCAGTAAATACCCAGTCCTGCTGGAAATTGGGTAGTCATATAAGCCAGAAGAAACGGAAAAATGTAATTCATAATAGCCATGCTACTAGACATAGGGTTATCTGGATTAGAGGGAGTTCTGCCGGTAGTAAGCTTAAACTGAAAATAAGTAGTAACTCCCACCAGAATGGGTAAAATGTAGGGGTCGGGAAGGCTTAAATTTTTAATCCAGAGAAAAGTGGCTCCTCTAAAAGCTTCATAGGTGGAGAGCGCTCTAAACAACCCAAACCAGATGGGGAACTGAATCAGAAGCATCAAGCAGGAGCCAAAAGGCTTAAATCCTTGCTCTTTATAAAGTTTCATTATTTCCTGGTTTAGTTTTTCGGGTTTATCCTTGAACTTTTTTCTTATCTCAGCTTCCAGGGGTTTAATTTTCTCCATCGCCCTTTGTTGTTTGAACTGGCTGATGGCTGAGGGGGTTAAAGCCAGCTTGATCACCGTGGTAAGTAATATGATACTTAACCCGTAATTTTTAACCAAGCCGTAGAAAAATTGTAGCATGCTAATTAAAAAATTTGCAATTACTTCAATCATGCTTATCTATCTCCTTTTTATATTTTTTTCTCTTTATAAAAAATCAGGGCACCTCATCCAGTCCACCAACAGACCAGGGATGACAGCGCAGGATTCTTTTCAGGGAAAGTTTTCCCCCTGCTAGGGCTCCGTATTTATTAATCGCTTGTATAGCATACTCCGAGCAGTTAGGATGGAAACGGCATTTACCATAACCCAGCAGAGAGGAAAGAGAAAATTGGTAAAACTTGATAATAAAAATCAATAACTGCCTAAACATCCTTTAGTAGTTTGCCTTTTAGCATAAGATGGAGGGCTAAAGATATTAAATCTGTATCAGGTTTGTCTTCTTTAACTACGAAGAAGTAATGACCTGACTTAATTTCCTTAAGGTTATCCGCCAAAAAAGATTTAATAATTCTTTTTATATGGTTCCTTCTAACCGCCTTGCCAACTTTCTTGTAAACCATTACCCCAGCTTTGAAGCCGTCGGGTAGTTCCAGGTAGTATAAAGCTAAACCTGAATTATCTATTTTTTTTCGGGTTGACCGGAAGATAGCGGTTATTAAAGAACTATGGAGGATATTCTCCCGCCTAAGTCCCATTTATCTCTATATAGTCAGACGCTTCCTTCTTTTCAAGCGCCTTCTTCTAATCACTTGCCTTCCACCAGGAGTGCTCATACGGATTAAAAACCCGTGTGTTCTGCTTCTTTTCTTTTTTTTAGGTTGGTGGGTTCTTTTCATTTCTAACCTCCTTTAGTCCATTTGCCATTGTAGTAAGTAAAATTATATTATAAATCGCTAAAAAGTGCTATTATATTTATTACCTGATAGGCTTAGCCGATATGAGCTGCCTTTAAAAAAGCTAAGGAGTAATAAGTAATTGGAAGAGATTAAGCTCGCCTGGACAGAAGCTTTAAAAGATATAAAACAGAAGGTCTCACAACCGGTTTTTGAGATGTGGATTAAGCCCATTTCCATTTTTAGGCTTACCCCTGAAGTTATCACCCTGGTAGTACCTTCGGAATTTGCCCGGGACTGGCTTACTTCTAACTGTCTTAATATTATCCAGGAAGCTCTTAGCCTTCGCCTTAATTCACCGGTTAAAGTTGATTTTACCATTAAAGAAAGGGAGATAACTGAACCTCCGGCAGCTCACCGCTTTGAAGAAGAGGATGAAGAAGACCAGGAGATAACTGAAGACCACACCATCAATAATTTATATACTTTTGACCGTTTTGTGGTAGGTAGTAGCAATAAATTGGCTTATGCCACCTCTCGTGCGGTTGCGGATACTCCTGGTAAGGCTTATAACCCCCTATTTATCTATGGCGGGGTGGGGTTGGGGAAAACTCACCTACTGCATGCGGTGGCCAACCGGGTAAAAGAAAAGTATAAAAGAAAAAAATTCCTTTATGTATCCTGCGAGAAATTTGTAAATGAGTTAATTAAAGCCATAGGCGAAAGAAAGACCGGCGAGTTTCAAAACAAATACCGCCATGTGGATGTGCTACTTATTGATGATGTCCAATTTTTAAGCGGTAAAGAGCGAACTCAAGAAGAATTTTTTCACACTTTCAACACTCTCTACGAAACCCGTAAGCAGGTGGTTATGACCTCAGATAGGCTTCCCCGCGAAATACCCAATTTAGAAGAAAGACTGCGCTCTCGCTTTGAGTGGGGCTTAATGGCAGATATAGATGCTCCCGATTTTGAAACCCGGGTGGCTATTTTAAGGAACAAGGTTATGAATAACCTGAAACAAAAAGACTCCATACCTAATGAGGTTCTGGAGTATATTGCTTCCTTGATTACCGAAAACATCAGGGAATTAGAAGGTGCTTTAAATAGGGTTATGGCTGTATCCTCCCTGCAGGAACTTCCGCTCACCCTCACTTTAGCCCAGAATGTATTAAAGGGTGTGTTTGAAAAACCTGAAAGCGCCAAACCCACCTTAGAAGATATTCAGGAAGCCATTTCCCGCTATTTCAATATTAAAAAAGAAGAAATCACCTCCACCCGCAGAACTCAGGATATTGCTCATGCCAGGCAGATTGCTATGTATCTTTCCCGTGAGCTTACCAACCATTCTTTATTAACCATCGGTAGGTGGTTCGGTAAAAAAAATCATGCTACAGTTTTGCATGCCTGTGAAAGGGTAAAGAAAGATATTTCAGATAACGCTGATTTTAAGAGAGTTATCGACTCTATCTACGCCACCCTAAAAAAGCACTGATTTTTAAAAATAGCCTGAATTCTATAATATTTTGAAGTTGTTAACATTATGTTAATAAGTTGTTAATAAGTAAGTTAATAGTTGGTTAAAAAGTTCCATCTTACTAACATGTTTCGCCTTTAATGTTTATAAGAAGGGTTTATTAACCAATTACCAACAAAATAGGTATAATAGGAATGGATGTTTTAGTGAACTTTTTTTTTAATTATTAACATAAAAACCTATTCTATTATTACTATAAAAGATATAAAATAATTTAATAGTATTAAGTTCGGGAGGACTTAAAGTCAATCACCCAGCCCTGAAGGACAGGGCTTGCACCGTGAGGAGCAAGGGTAACTGGTTGACTAGGAGGCATAAGAAAAATATGCAGAAGTTAGAGGAAAGAAATACATACACACCCACGAATATTCCGCACGTTTGTGGCAACTGCGGCTTGGTATTAAATGTAGAGGAAACTCTCAGTGTATCAGGCTTAAAAACTTCTTCTAACAACTCCGATGCGGCTCTAACTGCCACAGGACAGGCAGGGCAGGACTTGAGAGTACCTGCTGTATATGTCCTAGGCATGAGGGGAGAACCTCTCATGCCAACAACTACACGAAAAGCAAGAGTGCTATTGAAAGAAGGAACAGCAAAAGTCATAAAGAGAACACCGTTTACAATACAACTACTATATGCCACAGGAGAAACCAAACAGTCTGTAACTCTTGGTGTAGACAGCGGATATAGTAAAATAGGATTATCCGTAGTAACGGATAAGAAGGAGTTATACTCGGCAGAAGCGAAACTGAGAACTGATATTGTAAAACTCAACTCTGAGAGAAGAACATATCGCAGAGCAAGACGATGCCGTAAAACATGGTATAGGAAACCAAGGTTTCTTAACAGAAAAACACTTGAAGGATGGTTGGCACCATCTATTCAACATAAACTTGATAGCCACATTAAATTAATTGACAATATAAAAGGAATACTCCCTGTGTCGAACATTATCATCGAAGTTGCCGCGTTTGATATACAGAAGATTAAAAATCCTGAAATTTCTGGTATTGGGTATCAAAATGGTGTTCAGACAGATTTCTGGAACGTAAGAGAGTATATTTTATATAGAGATGATCATATCTGCCAGCACTGTAAAGGAAAATCTAAAGACAAAATATTAGAAGTTCATCATATTAAGTCTAAACAGGTAGGCGGAGACAGACCCGATAATCTCCTGACGCTCTGCTCAGGCTGCCACGACAAAGTGTCCAAAGGTAAAATTGAGCTTGATATTAAACCAGCAAATGGTTTCAAAGCCGAAACGTATATGTCAACGGTTAGATGGAAGTTACTGAATAAACTAGGAGAAATGGGGAATGTGGCTTCTCACAGCTATGGATATATCACAAAGCAAAACAGAATAGCACTCGGATTGCCAAAATCGCATACCAATGATGGCTTTTTAATTGCCGGCGGTAATGGGCAAAAAAGAACTACTGTTGAGTATTTAATTAAGCAAGTTAGAAACTGCAACCGCAAGCTCTTTAAAGGAGATAGGAGTCATATTAAGAACACCGCTGAGCGGTTTATACATGGTTTTCAGAGATACGATAAGGTTCTTTGGAATGGAATCGAATGCTTTATATTTGGCAGGAGAACCTCAGGTTATTTTGACTTAAGAAAACTTGACGGTACAAAAGTCCATGCGTCAGCAAAGGCTGAACATTTAAAACTTTTAGAAAGAGCAAATACATTCCTGATGGAGGTGAGAGGGTAATTCCTCCCCCACCAAACCCGTGGTTTGGAAGGGGTCTCCTTGCCCGTTTAAGGGTAAAAGGTATGGTAAAATTAACAAAATAAAAAGGAGACTTAAAATGAATGAACCTGTAGAAATAAAAGTAAAAAGGAAACTCCTTTCTTCAGCTCTGGATAAAACCAGTTTATCTTTACCAGCCGGCAAGACAACTTATCCTTATTTAAGCCAGGTACTCTTAGAATACAATAATGAAAAAATCAAACTAACCGCTACCGACTTAAAAAAAGCTATAACCACCTCTATTCTTTATAATTGCGAAAGTGAGGGGTCTATATTATTCCCTGGCAAATTAGTTTCGGATATCCTGAGAAAACTTAATGAAGAGGAAGTTAGTTTGTTCCTTAATGGCAATCAGTTAATTTTGAAAACCGATAAATCTTCCTTTTCTTTCCAGCTTATGTCGGTAGAAGAGTTTCCGATAATACCCTTTGCTGAAGAAGCTCGTGAATTAAAGATAAGCCAAACTGTCCTGACTACCATACTCAGGCAGGGCTTGTTTTCAGCTTCTAAAGATATAGAAAGAGAAGGTCTAAGTGGCGCACTGTTAACCAATAATAAAAACCTGTTTAGAGTGGTCAGCACTGATGGGCACAGACTTAGTATCGGAGAAGGGGAATTAATATCTTTTCCGACCCAGAACCTTTTTGCTATGATAAGTGCTACTGATTTAAGATTGGTAGAATTTTTAAATAGTGGAGAAGATGTATCTATAAGGTGGGATCAGAAACAGGTTGATTTTATTCAGGGAAACACCCATATGACTTTCAAGCTTTTAGGGGCAAAATTCCCTCCTTACGAAGAAGTTATACCCCGTAGCTGCGCCACTATTTTAAATATCAAAACTCAACCCCTGGTTCAATCTTTAGACCGCTTAACCACCTTAAACCAGCACGAACCAATTAAATTTTCTCTGGGCGATACGCTCACCTTAACTGTAAATGTTGCCGGTGTGGGAGAAGGAATAGAAACAGTGGAAGCAGTTGAATTCACCGGAAATAAATTAGATGTTTTTATTAACCCCCGTTATTTTATAGAAGCTCTGAAAAATAGCAATTCAGATACCCTTTTCTTTGGCTTTAACAGTTCTCAGAGCCCCATTTTATTAACCAATCAGAAAATACCCAGAACCGATGATCTGGTAGGAGGATACTATCTGGCACTCATCATGCCCATGCAAATTTAGAATAATAACGGTATTTATACTTCTACTATTACTGCTTACCCCCCATTTAGCCTTAGGGCAGACGCCCCAACTTCTTTATAGTTACGAAAATACCCGCCATCTGCTTTTCCATCATAATCTCCTGTGGGCGGCTACCTCTGGTGGGCTGGTAAGATACGAAGCTAATACAGGCAGGAGGTTTAACCTGACTTCCCTTACTGGTCTTACCTCTATGGAAATACTAAGCCTACATCCTCACGAGGAAGGAGTTTTAGTGGGGAGTTTGCAGGGAGGGTTAATTTTAATAGATAGGTTAGGTGGAATTATAAATATCTACGACCAGGCTAATGGTCTTAATGACCCTACCATTACAGCTATCTATAAAGGAGAGGAGGGGGTTTTTGCTGGCACCTCTTCGGGACTGTTTTTTTACGATAAAAGAATTTTTATTCGTCTGCCCGGCTTCCCCACTCTTCAGGTAAATGAGCTCAAAGAAAGAAGAGGCAACCTCTACATAGCCACCCCTTTGGGTTTATACGAACTTTCTCTCCTAACCAGAGTTTTGAGAAGAATAGAAATTCCTGGTTTTAGAGGAGGAATACTTACCCTGGAAGCTACCGCCGATTTTATTTACCTCGGTACCTCTCAGGGAGTTATCAGATTTAGACCAGAAACCGGAGAAACCCAGGTGTTAGGGGTAAGAGAAGGGCTCCCGGTAAGCGTAATATTGTCTCTTAAGGTTTCCGAGGAACTTATCTATATTGGAACCCAGAGGGGACTAAGGATAGCCAATCTTAATCTGCAATTACAAAATTTAACTCTTCCCTCAGAAGTAAGAGAAACCAGCATACAGGCAATAGAGGTCGGCGGGGGTTTTGTTTTTGCCGGAACCAGTAGGGGAGTAGTAAGGATGAATAGGAATAACCTGCTAAATCGGGTAGTATTTGCTGGACTCAGTCCTCTACCTTCCAACCGCATAACTGCCTTGAGTAAAAATGGAGCCGACCTTTTTATTGGTACCACTAATGGCTTTTTAGTTTTTAACCAGGATTTAAGATTTTTAAGGGAAATAATAAGAGAGGTTGAGGTTAACGATATAGTTCAATTAAATGATGATTTCTACATAGCTACTAACATTGGTTTGTATCGTTATAGTATTTCCCAAAGAAGGATAGTGGAATTTTTTGATGTCCGTAAGGGATTGTTTCATAACCAGGTATTAGATTTATTAGTTCATGAATACAAGATAATTCTGGCTACCAGGCTGGGTGTTCAGTTCTATGACCCGCTCAGAAGAAATTTTGACTCCTTTTTTCTCAGGGATGCCTTATCCCTTCTCCTCAAAGATGACATCCTTTATGTAGGCACAGTGAGAGGTCTTTACCTAAAGACCTTGCAGGCTACTGATTTTACCAGGATTAGAGGCATTGGGTCGCCTACTACTCCGATTAGAAGCATTATCTCCACCAGCAAAGGTCTTTTGGTAGCCACCGGCAGATCAGTAATAGAGTTTAATCCAACGAATTTAACCTTTACCAGTTTTAATCTACCATTTTCAGCCAATATTTTAAGGCTGGCCGAAGAAGAAGATTTCATTTTTTATTTAACTGAAAATGGATTTTACATTCAGGATAACATTTATGGCACTATCAGGGGAGTTTTTCCACTTGATGGACTTCCTTCTTCTACCGTGTTTTCATTTTTGAGAGAGGGAAACATGGTTTATCTGGGGACTTCCAATGGGTTATTTATAGGCAGTTTTAACACAGTTTCCCGGTCTATATTCTATGATATTTCCTTTCATCCCCTGAGGCGAATAGTGGAAAACGCTCAAGCCAGGGGATTAGTGGCTGGTTTTCCAGGTGGTAGTTTCAAACCCAACCAGATAACCACCCGGGCACAATTTGCCGTAATGCTCATTAGAGCCCTTGATATAGTTCCCCGCAAGCCTTTATTTTCCTCTTTTACCGATGTGACTATAACTCATTGGGCTTCGCCTTTTATTGAGGAACTGGTAAGAAGAAGGGTTTTAATTACCGGTGGAAGATTTAATCCTAATAGTGAAATAAGGAGGGAAGATGCTGCCGAGTGGATAGCCCTGGTCTTAAACCTGCCTTTTCAAAGACCTCCTAAACCGTCTTTCAGGGACGTGTCCTCTACCCACCCCTACTTTTTACTTATTGAGGCTGTCCATCGCGAGAGAATCTTTATCGGGAGCCCGGCAGGCAACTTCCTTCCACACTTTCCCTTAAGCAGGGCCGAAGCAGTTACTGTGCTGATGAGGTTGAGGGTTGAAAAACCTTAATAATCTACTAAGTTTGGCTTCGCTAAAGGTAAGCGAGGAAGAAGAAGAAAAACTGGCTCAAGAAGTATTTAAAATTATTAAATATTTTGACGAATTAAAAGAGGTTGAGGACAGCTCTCTTATAAACCCATCTTCTTTAAATTTCCATCCTCAGGAACTTATCCTGAGGGAAGATCGGGAACTACCTTTCACTGATAGAGAAGAGATTATGAGGAATTTTCCGGAATTAGAGGGAGAATACTTAAAATCTCCCCCTATAGAAAAAGAATAAATGGCAATGTTAAGCATTAGAGATATGGTAAAGGGTATTAAAGAAAGGCAGTTTACCCCCTTAGAAATTTTAGATAAATATTGGGCGAGAATTGAAAAAGTTGAAGATAAAATTAAAGCCTTTATTTCTTTAAAGCCCTACCAAGAGCTCAAGAAAGAGGCTCTTTTTTTAGAAAAAAACCCTGAAGGAAGGATGACTGGCGTCCCGATAGCCCTAAAAGACAATATTAATGTTAGAGGCTTTATGACCACCTGCTCCTCTAAGGTTTTACAGAATTATAAACCGCCTTTTGACGCAACCGTAGCGGAACTTCTTAAGAAAGAAGGAGCTCTAATTCTGGGTAAGACCAATATGGATGAGTTTGCCTTCGGTTCCTCTACCGAAAACTCTGCTTACCAGATCACCAGAAACCCTTATGATTTATCCTGTGTTCCCGGGGGTTCCTCAGGTGGGTCAGCAGCGGTGGTGGCTTCGGGGATGGCTCCTTTAGCTTTAGGTTCGGATACCGGGGGGTCCATAAGACAACCTTCAGCTTTCTGCGGCGCGGTAGGGTTTAAGCCAACTTATGGTCGGGTTTCCCGTTATGGACTGGTGGCTTTCGCCTCCTCCCTGGACCAAATAGGACCCCTAGCGAAAAATGTTGAAGATATCTGGTTAGCCTTGAGCGTAATCTCCGGTAGAGACGAAAAAGACCCTACCAGTTCTTCCAACCCACCTATAAACTATCCAGGTAAAAACTGGCAACCATCAGTGGTTGGTTTTTGCCCCGATTTATTAGAGGAAGGGGTGGATGAGAATATAAAGGATTCTTTTTATGAAGCTATCAGTATTTATAAGGGTTTGGGTGTAACTGTAAAAGAGGTTCATCTGCCTCATATTAAATACGGTTTATCAATTTATTACCTACTGGCTTCTTCCGAAGCCTCCTCCAACCTGGCACGTTTTGACGGGTTAAGGTATGGCCAGAGGGTAAAGGGAGAAACTTATAACGAGATGATAGAAAACACCAGGGGTATTGGTTTAGGCAGGGAAGCTAAAAGAAGAATTCTTTTAGGCACTTTTGCCTTAAGCAGCGGTTATTATGATGCCTATTATTTGAAAGCTCTGAAAGCTCGTGCCTTAATCCGTGAGGATTTTCGCCAGGTTTTTACAGAAGTAGATTTAATATTAATGCCTACCACACCATCGCAGCCTTTTAAGATTGGAGCTAAAGCTGACGATCCTTTACAGATGTATAAGGCTGATTTGTTTACCATCCCGGTTAACCTGGCTGGCTTGCCAGCGGTAAGTATTCCCCTATCTCTTAAAAATGATCTTCCTGTGGGGATACAACTTATAGGCAGACACTTTGAAGAAGAACAGATTTTAAACGCTGCCTTAATGTTAGAACAGGAGCGGGGAGAATTTCCACCGCCTAAGCTTCCTTTTCTTTGTCGTAGTGAGACTTCCTGAGGAGCTGTGACTAACTCATCTCTTAACCCTTATGAAGAAAGTATGAGATTGCCACAGACCCTATGGGTCTTGGCGATGACAAAATGAGGTGCAGGTAAATAGTGGATATTTTTATTGGACTGGAAATACACATAGAACTTAAAACCCGAAGCAAGCTGTTTTGCTCCTGCCCTATTCCTCCCTACCACCTTTCCCTTAAACATCCCAACAGTTATATATGCCCTATCTGCACCGGGCACCCGGGGACTCTACCTTCACCCAATAAAGCCGCTCTGGAATATGCCTTATTGATGGCTTTAGCAGTTAACTCTAAAGTTGCTCCTGCCCTGAATTTTTCTCGCAAAAATTACTTTTACCCTGATTTGCCCAAAAACTACCAGATTTCCCAGCACCATAGCTTGCTGGGCGAAGAGGGAAGTTTTACCTTCAGGGTTAATAACCAGGAGTTAACGGTAAGGATTAAAGATGTCCACCTAGAAGAAGACACCGCCAAATTGGTTTATCCAGAAGGCAGGTTAAAAGGCGCTAAAACCGTTTACATTGATTTTAACCGTAGCGGAATTCCTCTTCTGGAAATAGTTACCCACCCCTTTAGAAGCACACCCTTTGAGGGTAGAAGATTCCTTACGGAGTTCCAAAAAGCCATAAGGTTCCTCAGGATTAGTGAGGCTAATATGGAAGAAGGTGCCATGCGGGTAGATGCCAATGTTTCTTTGCCTGATGAGAAAGGGAAACCAGGCAAAAAGGTAGAGATAAAAAACTTAAACTCCCTTCGTTTTATAGAAAAAGCCTTAACTTACGAAGCCTATCGGCAGAGTAAATTATTATCGGAAGGTAAGACTATTGTGCAGGAAACCAGGGGATACCTGGAAAAAGAAGGTATCACTGTTTCTCAAAGAAGAAAAGAAGAGGCTTCCGATTACCGTTATTTTCCTGACCCGGATTTACCCCGACTTACCTTGAACCCTTCTTATATTGAAGAAATCAAAGGGAAGCTACCGCCACTGCCGCAGGAACTTAAAAAGAGCCTGGTTAAGGAAGGTTTACGGGAAGACCAGGCAGAGATTTTAACCCAGGAGCCGGGTATTTACGCCTTTTTCCAGAAAGTTAGAGAAGAAAATAGAGATTTAGCGGAATCTTCCTCCTGGATTATCAACGAACTTCTATCGGTGGTAAAAGACAACAGCTCTTTTACTGATATATTTATCACCCCTAAGGAGTTAGGGGGCTTGATAGCAAAAGTAAAAACGGGGGAAATTACCCGTAACCTGGCACGCGAAGCGCTTAAAAAGAGTTTATCGGAAAAAATTAAATTGGAAGATATTACAAATGAAATAAAAACGCCCTTTTTAACTGAAGAGGAATTACTGGCTATAATTCATGAGGTGCTTAAGACTGAGGAAAAAACGGTGCTGGAATACCTGGGAGGCAAAGAAAAGTCCTTTAACTATCTTTTGGGAAAGGTAATGAAGTTAAGTTCAGGAAAAGCCAAACCAGCTGATATTTTCAGACTTTTAACCAGTGAGCTGGGGTCAGGTCTTCACATTTGACATAAGGGAACAGTCTCATCTTTTGACCCCCAATTGTCTCTGCGAGGTTGTGGAAAATAACCGTGGCAGTCCCATCTTTTGAACTTATGAGGGAAAACATGAGATTGCCACAGACCCTACGGGTCTTCGCAATGACTTCCTTGTTTGTCTTTGATTATATGAAAGCACCTTAGAACAACCGACAGTTTATACTGTTAGTAAGAATAAGGAGGTACTACCAT
>QLTX01000229.1 GCA_018725175.1 Candidatus Psychracetigena formicireducens | reverse complement strand
ATGAGAAACGTACTGCTTATATTAGTTATCCTTATAGCTATACCTGTTGTTTGGTTTATGGGTATTAAAGGGTTATCCTTCCAAGAAATGTTAACGAACCTAGGAATCGGAAGGAGAGGGTAAACTATGAAGTTTACCTTTCATGTAGCCGTAGGTTTGGTACTTCTTAACTTTTTTATCGTCTGGTGGGAGTTCCAGAATCAAGGTAAAGGGTGGAGATTATATTATGCTTTGGCGGTGATTTTACTTATATCCACCATTAGCCTACCTATAGGGTTACTTCTTCTAATTCCCATAACTGGGTATAACTTACTAATGAACACTACAAGACTTTTAGGGAGGTGGCAAGCAAATGAGGGAAACAATTAAGTATATTTTTGGGTTTATTGGCATTGCTATGGTGCTAACTATAATTTTTGTGAGAGCCGGGGAGCGTGGCGGTATGTCTGGTGGAGAGCAGACTGCTAGGATTATGACTGCCGGGGCTATGGGGGCTTCCGAGATTATTAGTGCGGCTATGGGTGGCAGGTAGTAACTGGAAGGAGAGGGAAAAATGAGAGGGGAAAAAAGTGCCGTTGGCGATACCTTGCAAGGGCAACGACAGCCACAAACGGCTTGGTCGCTTAACAGATTATTCCAATCGGCTATGTTGGTGGGTTCAACTCCAGCTGATGTTTACAGTTTTTGGAACAGAAGGGAAATTGGGGCAACCACTGCCGTTGCCCAACAACCCTCTCCGGTGATATTTCTTCCCCATAAAAACCCATTTCCTCATATAGTTAGTAGGGCTACCGGAGGATGGGGGCACGTTCCGCAGAGTGACCCTAATACCATAGAAAATAGGCAGAGATTGGAAAAACTCCGGGAAGGAGTTAAAAGGAAATGTTAGACAAAATTAAGGAGGCTTTCAAAAAATATCCATGGCTGATGGTAGGGATTGGAGGGGTTGCCTTATTTTTGGTATACTTTCTATTCCTTACTATCAGTAGGGCATTCGGAGGGAGGCAACGGGCAACGGCTACTGCTCCCTTACCAAGACCGCAACAACTGCCGCAGGTAGGGTTATGGACACCTAGAGGGGCAACACCTTTACCCTCCGTTCCGGTGCCGGGGGAGGTTCCCCCAAAGGTGGCAGTTCCTGTAACTCCACCTTTACCTTTACCTGTTCAACAACCTGTTATTCCACCACCACCAATTATAGTAACTTCTCCTATAAATACCACTCCTTGGCAGGATATAGTAGAATTTGCTAGGGAAATAGTGGCACCTGCACCTAGACCCATAACGGTAGCACCTCCTATAATTTCCCAATCCCCCCCTCCTTCTCCTTTTTTAACAGGAGTTATGACTGCTCCTATTCCTTACGATTATTTACAGCAACCTATTTTTATAGACCATTTTCCTACACCACCTAGAACAAGGGGTGGGGCCCATATTCCGGCAACGGTGGGTGAACTTCCTGCCTTTACCGAGTAAAAGGGGGAATTGGTAATGAATCCCTCCCCGGAGCAATGGACAGTTATTCACCGTTGGGCACAACACTTATACTGGGTATGGGGTTTTTGACACTGGCGACCCTTCCCCAAGATGGCAAGGACTGGAAAATCAAGTAAGGATGACTGCTGAAAGACTTGGGCAGTGGAATATGTCACCCGGAAATGTAAACCTTGAAAAGTTAAGACAGGGTAACTTAGGTTTACTTGGAACTGGTATCTATGCGACAGACCCGGCATGGGCTGATAAAGTATTCCGAGTTTTCCAAGAAATGCCTAGAGGGGGTTCGGTGGGGGGTACTTGGGCAGAGCCTAAGCCACAATCTGCTATTTCTAGGGCTTTTGGGTGGGTAGCGAAAAAGATG
>QLTX01000228.1 GCA_018725175.1 Candidatus Psychracetigena formicireducens | reverse complement strand
AATTTCTGGAATTTCTGGTAAAATTAAAAAATCGGATAGGATTTTGGTTTTAGGTGCGGAAAGTGAGATATAAGTGCCGGGGTTTTTGCTAATTAATATGGAGTTCCTGAAGACCCAACCACAGGAAGCACTAATGGTAGTTTAGTCGGGTATTTACTGAAACATAATTATTTTATGAAATATAGTATAAATTTAAAAGTGCAAAAGGGTTATAAGATTAACGGACCTTCTCTTCTATATATAAAAGCCGATAAAATTGGATAAAAGATAAATGTTTTATTGGGGGCAGGGTCATTCTGTTTGCCAGAGTTTTATTTGTATAATTATTATTAATATATAAGGAGATAATTAATATGTGTAAAGAAAATGAAAAAAATGAAGGCACGCAGGAAAATAATTCCCAAAAACCTATTTTCATGGAAACCGGTAGCTTTTTTCCCAAAGAGTTAGAGTCTATGCTAAATACCCTTCCTTTTGATATTACTTTTGTTGATAATAACGATACCGTTCTGTATTATAGTGAAGGAAAACACAGGGTATTTACTCGAACACCTTCGGTAATCGGACGACAGGTTCAACAATGCCATCCCCATAAAAGTATTCACCTGGTAACCCAGATTCTGGAAGATTTCAAAAATAACCGGCGCGAAGTGGCAGAGTTCTGGTTAAACCTTAACCAAAGATTAATTTACATCCGTTATTTTCCTGTGAAAGATGCTCAAGGTTCTTATCTGGGATGCCTGGAAGTAACTCAGGATATTACAGATATACAAAAGATTGAAGGAGAAAAAAGACTTTTATAATCATCAGGTTATGATCAGATATTTAAACCATTGTGTCAAGAATGAAGATCTGACCCCTGCGAGTGTACCTGCGAGTGTAAACCATTGTGTCAAGAATGAAGATCTGACCCCTATGCTTAATACCTGGATTTGTGGGGATTGGTTTTTAATTGCTCGCCTGTTACCAGATAATAAACCCGTTCCCCCATATTGGTAGCGTGGTCCCCCATTCTTTCAAGATGTTGTGAAACCATTAAAAGAGCGTTTGCTCTCCTAATGTTTCTTTGGTCTTCCAGCATATAAGTAAGAAGTTCCCGGAAAATTTGATTATTCAACTCATCCAGAAGATCATCTTTCTCTATCAAATCCAGAGCTAACTTAGCGTCTCTTTGAGTAAAAGCTTTTAGAGCCTCATTAAGCATTTCTGTACAGGTCTCAATCATTCTGGGAATATCAATTAATGGCTTAAGTAAAGGTTCCTCTGCAATATTCATAGTAATTTCAGATATATCTACTGCGTGGTCAGCCATCCTTTCCAGATCAATATTCATAAATAGAATAGCTATTATTAGCCTGAGGTCGCTACCAGTAGGCTGCTGGGTAGCCAGTATGTTTGCTGCCTCCATCTCCAGGTCAAGAGAAAGCTTATCAATATAATCATCTCCTTTTATAATCTCGAAAGCCTGGCTTTTATCTCTTAGTTTAAGAGCCTCTATGGATTTATTGATAGTCAAATCTACCTTATTCCCGAGAAAAAGTAGATCACTCTCAATTTTTTGAAGCCTTCTGGAAAATGTTTCTCTGCTCACCATTCCTTCACCTCCTATTTAACCAAACCTTCCAGTTACATAATCATTAGTTCTCTTATCCTTAGGTCTGGTAAATATTTCTATGGTTGAATTATATTCAATAAACTCTCCGCTCAACAGAAAGGCAGTAAAATCAGATGCTCGTGCTGCTTGCTGCATGTTGTGAGTTACGATAATTATAGTATATTCTTGCTTTAGCTCTTGCATTAGGTCCTCTATCCTGGCAGTAGCAGAAGGGTCTAAAGAAGAGCAGGGCTCGTCCATCAATATCACCTCTGGCTCTACTGCCAGTGCTCTCGC
>QLTX01000227.1 GCA_018725175.1 Candidatus Psychracetigena formicireducens | reverse complement strand
AACCTTAATAATAAAAGAAGATAACTATGCCTACCCAAACCAGCAAAAAAGTAGTTTCAGGTATTAAAAAACTCTTAAATGGTTATCGTTTAAAAGGGGGTTATACTTTAGTCAAGAGAAAACTTAAACCCTCTAAACCCAGTCCACCAGTTAAACCTGCTAAACCGGTTAAACATATTCTCGAGCCCCGCATACCCATAGATGAAGAATTTTACCAGAAATATTTAACAAAAGAACACCACAAACTTACCCCTTTAGATAAAAGAATTTTAAAAATACCAGTTCAAGTTATTTAAAAACGCTCAAGATTTACTAGATAGATATAACTATCTCAAATCTTTGAAAAGGAGGTAAGCAATATGAATTTTGAAGAGTTAAGTAAGTTTATCCTGTTATTTACCCCTTTACATCTTAATCTTATGTATTTTTATAAAGAGTTGATAAGTTATATAAAAATAATAAAGAATGTAGATAAATACTCATTATCTTGTATAACCGGATACCTCACAGGAACTATCCTCTATATCACCACCAGCGACCCTGAAATAGCTTTAGCCTATGTATTAGTATCTGTAATACCCGCACCTTTAATACACGACTTTATGGTATTTATCAGAAAAGTAAAAAACAGAGTCTAAAGTAAAAACAGAGTCTGTAGTCAAGAGTCAAGACTCAAGACTTAGGACTCAGGACTCTAGACTTTTTAGATAGTTATATCTATTATATAACTCCTCAGCATTCTCAAAACCTAATTCAGAAACATATGCATCCAACTCATACTCCCAGTTTTTGATAACCTTTTTAGGTATTTTCAATATTCTTTTATCAATATCAGTAAGCAGGTGTTTATTCATCTCTTTTTCTAAAAACTCCTGATATAAATCGTCTTCATTTATGATTAAAGGCGCACTTTGATTACCATTCCAGTTTCTCTTATCGTCCAGAAATGAACAAACTTTAGTTACTTCCCGCCATTGATTAGGTATAAGTCCCCGCTTAATAGCTTCCCTCTCCCTTAAAGGTTTACTAAAAGAAAACTCTTTATATTCATCAGTCTCCTCGACCAATGTTGCCGTTTTAGGAACTCCTTTAACTTTATTTCCATAAAATTTAGGACGATAAAAAGTAGTTAAACCCTCCCCTAAAAAAGACCATTCACCCAAACCTTCTCCTATTTTAATACCCTTAGCTGGCTTAGTCAATTTCAAACTATCAGTATCACAGTAGATGAGGGAATTTTTATTAAGTTCCATAGCTTTAAAAAGTTTTAAACGGGCATAGGCAGTAATAAAAACAGAAATAACAGGAAACTCAAATTTAGCTGGAGTTTCTTTATTATCCACAACTACCCACCATTCCTGATTATATTCAAAAATTTTAACCCCCTCAGGCAACTGTTTAGGATAATCCTTTAACCTACCAAAATAATTGTTCCCATTTCTTTGAGCAAACTTCCCATAAAGGGCATTACCCAACCTCTTTATCATTTTCTCCATACCTTCGTTACCTTTAACTCTATACTCATCTCTCTTTTTCCAAATAAAATCAGCATAATCTTGAAAACAAGGTTTAGCCTTCTTATATAATATAAAATCATAAACTTCAAGAATCTCATAACCTATCTTTAAAGCCTCCTGTAACTCCAAAGAAGTCCAATATCCTGAAAATTTACCCAGAGGAAACTTCAACTTACCACCTATTCTCAGGGGTAAGATAGGAATATACAGATTATCAGGAGTTTTTATCCGACAATGATAGATTCCAAGATACTTATTAAAATATCTCTCCCAATGACTACTATTTTCTGTATAATAACTCGAAAGAATATCAGGAAAAGCCTCTTCTTTCATTATAGACACATACATACCATTTACATCATAAGAGTAAGTATAATAAGCTCCCTT
>QLTX01000226.1 GCA_018725175.1 Candidatus Psychracetigena formicireducens | reverse complement strand
AGAATTATTGAAAGGTATATAGAGCTTGAAGATCTTGGAGAGGCTGTTGAGTTAACTAACGAATTAAGGAATATTCTTGATCGGTACGAAAACTACTTAAAGGTGGCAGAAAAGGCAGCTTTCCTAAACCATGAGGAAATTTTGAATTATTCTGTAGATAAAGCGATTAAAGAGCTCACTATATTGATGGATCCTAAAAAAAGAGAATATGACAATGGAACTATTAACACTATTGCTTTTTTGCCAACTATTACAAAACTTGGCTTTGGCGACAGGGTTCTAGAATATCTTATTGCTTCAGAGAATCAAATTGACGATTTTTACCTTACTTCAAGTATGCTTGAAACAATTATTTCCAATTTAAAAAATATAAAAGATTTGGATAATATTTATGAGCATTTACATTTCTTTGAAAGCGCTTATGTAAAAGCTGAAGCTTTATACAATTTATCCTTAAGGTATAGGCAACTTGGTGATAATAATAAAAGTTCTGAATTACTTACCGAAGCAATTAAATACGCCCTTAATATCAATGAAAATGTTAACTTTCTTAAAAGACACTTATTAGCGATGATAGCTTATGAATATGCAAAACTTGGTAATTATGAGGATGCAGTTGCAATTGGGAAGCATCTTATTTCTGATGAGGATAAAGATATACTCTACCACCAGATAGTCCGGGGATTTATTCATGGTGGTTTCTTGGACCTCGCCTTGGAATCTTCAAGCTTAATAAAATCACCTATAGAACAGGACAGTGCACTTTCTAATATTATTGAAAAGTTAGCTGAAAGGAAATTATTTACCGATGCTTTTAAAATGGTTGACCTAATAAAAGATGAGCATTTAATAGATGGTGCGTTCGGAAAGATAGCAAGTCAGTACCTAATTTCAGGAGATTTAGAAAGTGCCTGGGAAACCATAAATAAAGTCAAAACAGTCTTTCCCAAAACAAACCTGATGATAAAACTTGCCAATAGCCATTTAATTGAAGGGGAGCAGGAAAGGGCAGTTACCATTCTATTTAAGGCTCTTGAAGTAGCTAAAAATGAAAAAGACGCCACAGCTAAACCCTTGTTAAAGATAGATATTGCCGTAGAGCTTAGCCAGGTTGGTAGATTAAAAGATGCCCTGGAGATAATTCAAAACCTGGATGAAGATAGATTTAAACTATTAGGAAGAAACAAAATTGCCCAAAATTTTGCTAACCAAAATAATCCTGAAAAAGCTCTGGAAATAATTAAAGATATGTGGCATGGGGACCTTAAGGATGAGGTTCTTGAATTAGTAGCCTCTAAATATGCAAAAGATGGAGAAATAGAAAAAGCAATTACTTTAGCCAATAAGGTGAAAAATACATCACTGCGATATCGTGCCTATAAAAGTATTGCTTTGGCCTATGGTGGCTTACCAGAAGAGGAAAAAGCCTTCCTTTGGGTAAATAAAATATATGATGGGTGGATGCGTAGCGCGGTTCTGTCTAATTTAGCAAATTTATATGCTGAAAGAGAGGAGTATTACTCATCGATGAAAGCAATTCAGAAATTAGATTTTGCATGGAATAGTACTGATATTTTTCATGCTACCGAGTCGCTGATTAAAATGAGCAGGTTTTTGCATGATAGAAAGCAAGAACTTGATGAACAGACCAAGATGGTAGCTTACGAAATGATAAAAAGACTTTTTCCATAAATTAAATTCGCTACCCTCTTAATCATCCTTATAATTGCATTAAAATAAGCTATCTCAAGCTCATTGATTGCCTTCTATAAAGATTAAAAAGGTGTTGACCTTACCCTATAATTTACAGAAGTTTCCCGGTCTTTCGCAATAGATAGCGTTCGTAGATGAGCTCAGTCTTCGTTTCGCTCACCCTAAACTCCACCGGTAGTTTCACTCCTGCTG
>QLTX01000225.1 GCA_018725175.1 Candidatus Psychracetigena formicireducens | reverse complement strand
ATTAGAGCCATCGCACCAGAAGGAGTTTTTGTCTTACTATTCGTTGTTCTTTTTTTCTACACGATGAACCGACAGGATAAGCGGGAAAAGAAGTTAGAAATAAATGAAGCGTCATTAATTGAGAGGCATGAAAAACGAGAAAAGGAACTGGTTGAGAGACATGAACAGCGAGAAGCGAAACTCATGATTTTTCTGGAAAGCACTAATAACGGACACGATAAATTGATGCAAAATCAGGGAACCGTGGTGGAGGGGCTTAAAGAAGTAGCAAGTATTCAGCGAGAAACGGTAACTTGTCTAGGAAAGTTAGACGGTAAGTTAGAGGCGATAATTATGGTAAGTAAAAATAATAGTGAAAAAAGGAGGCTGAGTAAAAAATGATTCTAATTGTATTGGATGCTGGGCATGGTGGCACAGACCCTGGAGCAGTTAGGCATGGTTTGCAGGAAAAAGATATAAATCGCAAAGTAGTTGATTATGTCAAGGAATATCTTGGTAAGAAAGTTACAATATTAGAAACAAGGAAAGGTGATGAAACGGTAGCCGTAATAAATAGACGAAATATTATTGCTAAAAGCAAGGCTGACTTGGCTATAAGCTTTCATTGTAACTCAGTAAAAAGCGATCTTGCACATGGATTTGAAACTTTTAGACGATTCAATCATGGTAGGGAATTACAGAACTTTATTCATGATCGGGTTTATAGGTTTCTGCAAAGCCATCTTATTACAGACAGAAAAAAGAAAGTAGGAGATTTCATAGTGCTAAATACGCTGGTTCCTTCAATATTAGTGGAAAACCTGTTCATTAGTAATCGTAAAGAAAGTCAATTGCTCGGAAGGGATAGTTTTCTACAGGAGTTAGGTTTGGTCTATGCCAATGGAATATTGGAATTTTTAAAAATACCGTCAGGCGGAGCGAACATCAATCCGGCGGATTATAAGGAGGTAAATATGAAAGATATTCAAGGACATTGGGCGGAGGAGGAAATTAAACGAGTAATTGCAGAAGGTTTAATGACAGGATTTTCAGATGGAACTTTTAAACCAGACGAGGCATTGACTAGAGGTCAGTTAGCAGCTGTTTTGTGTAAGTTATTAGATAGGAGTAAATAAAAAGGGAGGTAAGAAATGGTAAATTTACACGATTTAGCGGTTAGAATTGCATTAATAGAGGGTAAAAAAATATCCCTTAGTGTCGCCCAGGTCAAGGAAGTTCTTAAAGTTACCTTGATTGAGCTGGCACTTATGGAGGAAAAAGAGGTGTTAGAAACCTTGCGAAAATTCAAGGAAAGAGTTTTAGAAATTGACGAAAATTAAAGGAGGTTAGGAGTCAAATGGACTATTTGGAATTAGCTTTAATTTTAGTGGTTCCTGTCAAATTGTTGACAGATATAGTCAAAAAATTGACAAATAATATTCCTCAGTTGTCAGGAATAAATCCTTACGCTTACTCTGTATTTGTAGGAGCATTATTAGGATTTTTCTTTCTGCCTGCAGGGATAGATGTTTATGAGAAAATACTAACCGGAATAATTGCTGGTGCTTTCCCTGCCCCAGTTTTGCACGATGTTTTGGAGATCATCAGAGAATTCAAATGTAAGTTAAGGGAAAAATAAGGTGAAGCCTGCCGTTGTGGGTTCTCTGGGCTTCTTGGCTCAACACCTCCTTCTCCCAGACGGCAGGCAATTTTTTGATGGTTAAACTTTATAAGTTTGAAAATATTACCATGTCTAAATTTACCTCTGCCTGTAATAAATATATGGCTGGCGGTAATTATTCCATAGGAAAAGATTACCAAAATAATTTTTGCATTTTAGGCGTTCTAATACAAAAACCTAACCAACCTGAATTACAGATGGTTGAAGATTTAGGCAAAGCCCTTCAAGCCCAAGGGGTCAAAATAGCCGTT
>QLTX01000224.1 GCA_018725175.1 Candidatus Psychracetigena formicireducens | reverse complement strand
ATCCAACTCGATATAGGCCCATTGTGGTTGCTGCTGGTTAGGGTATTTGTGGTAAACAGGGCACGTGTTGTTAAGATTTTCGCTGTGCGCATTTAGTTTTGTTTTCGCTTCCATTTGTTGCCTCCCTATTGGTTGTCATTTTGCCGCTAATTTGTTATTATAACTTTTGGCCGGATATAATGCCTCCGGCCAGGCAGCTTGTTAGAGGTTCAGATTTGCGGCAATTTTGATTACGGTTTGCTCAAAGCCGAACCATGCTAGTAAGTTTTGATTTTTACAACTTAGGGCCAGCGGGTCTTGTTTGTACCATCTATTTATAAGTTTTTGTGGTGGCTCTTCTGTTTCTGCAACCAATTCATTTATTTCTGTAGAATATTTGTTGTAAAATTTTATTGTGTCCTGATAATAAATTAGGCCAGCTATCCCGTTTTGACAGCCATATTCTTGTACTTCACGGATAAAATTTTCTATATCCTCTTGTTTGAGGATAATTTCAATTACTGCTTTAGTTAGTTTGTTTCCTTCTTTTTTTATTTGTAGTAGGTTTTGTTTAATACTTTCTTGATTTTTCATTTTCTGCCCCCTTGTGATTATGAGTTTGTAGTTCAGTTGTTAAATAATTATAGGTTATTCAGTTTTTACGGGCATAATCAAACCACTCAAATTCCCTTTAGGTAACGTTACCATAAAAGGCTTATTTCCAGCAAAAAATTCAAATTGGATGTATGTTTGTGTTTGCTGTTTAACTATTTTTAGCAGTAGGTCTAATTGGTCTACACCGATGGCAATAGTTACATTTGGCTCGGTAGGCAAGTCTGCTCGAACCTTATCAATGTCGGGAAATTGTTCTTTGGGGTGTCGAACTTTTACGACATCTGTTGTATCGAGGTTAGTAGTGCCTAAATAATGGTATTGCTCATCGCTGGTAATATCTATGTATGCCAGGAAGGGCGGGCGTTTGGGTATATTTTTTTCTGCTTTTTGTAGGGCGGTTGCAGGTATTAACACCTCTTTTGTCAAATCAGGGTGGTCTCCTACAGGGTATCTTGCACGTTCTGCTGCTGGTGGTAATGATGACCAGTATAATGAGTAACCGTTGGATGCTTGGATTTCACCAGCTTTGGGGTCAATCCTAACATTTTGAAGAGCTACACTCTTAGCTTTAACGGCTGCATCAACTAGGGCCAAGTTGTCTTGATTTACTAACATTTTCGTGCCTCCTTTGTGTGAGTTTATCGTTCAGTTGGTAGTGATTGTAAGTTATCATTTTAAAGGCATGATCACGCCGCTCAAATTTCCATTAGGTAACGTTACCTTAAATGGTTTTTTTCTAGCAAAAAATTCAAATTGTACAAAATCCTGTTTTTGCCTTTTAGCTATTTTTAATAGTAGGTCTAACTGGTCTGTACCGACGCTAACGGTTAATCCAGGCTCAGTAGGCAAGTTCGCTCGAACCTTATCAATGTCGGGAAATTGTTCTTCAGGGTGTCGAACTTTTATGACATCTGTTGTATTGGTGGTGCTCAGATAATGGTATTCATCATCACTGGTAATATCCATATATCCCAGGTTGGATAGGGGTTTAGTTTTGGGCATATTTTTTTCTGCTTTTTGTAGGGCGGTTGCAGGTATTAACACCTCTTTCGTTAATTCAGGGTGGTCTCCTACAGGGTATCTTGCACGTTCTGCTGCTGGTGGTAATGATGACCAATATAACGAATAAGGATTAGTTGTTTGGATTTCGCCGGCTTCAGGGTCAATCCTGACATTCTGGTGAGGTCCTTTGGCCTTAGCGGCTACGTCAACTAGGGCCAGGTTGTCTTGATTTACTAACATTTTCGTGTCTCCTTTGGTTGATTGTTATGCTTCTCTAATAAATCCTCAAACCATTTAATCGTATTAACACTCCGT
>QLTX01000223.1 GCA_018725175.1 Candidatus Psychracetigena formicireducens | reverse complement strand
CCCCGCCACTTCGTTTTTCCTGCTTCCATAGTTATGGTTCCCATCGGTATTCCAAAATAAATCCGAAAAGTAAGCTTTTCTCCTGCAGGAAATTCTCTCCTCTCACAGTGCGGTGGCGAGTTGGCATCGCAGGAAAGAGTAACCCCCTGAGAAGAAGCAATGACAAGAAATACCGCTACTCCAATCATCTTAATTTTCATTAGTTATGAATTATATCAATTGCCTCTTTATTATGTCAATAATAAGCACAATTTTTCGGCTACTTCAGAAGCTGTTATTTCTCGGATGCAGGAGATATGGGAACAGCTCTTTTTCCAGCAAGAAAGACAGGGAAGGTCATTCTTAATAACAATATTTCCCTCTCCATAAGGACCATTTCTGATTGAATCGGTTGGACCATAGAGCCCGATAACCTTTTTTCCTAACGCTGCTGCCAGATGCAAGGGGCCGGTATCTGAAGCAACCAGCACTTCACACCTCTCAATAAGTGCAATAAGTTCCCCTAATGTAGTTGGAGGAGAGACAATTGGAGCTGAATCGGAAAGAACTTTAATTTTCTCTGCATACTTCCTTTCTCCTGGGCCATAGGTGATGATAACGGCTGTGTCAGCAAAATTTGCCTTAATTTCATCAGTTAGAAGAGCATACTTTTCTATTGGCCACCTCTTGGTCAGCCAGGCAGCTCCAGGGTGAAGAATAACTATTTTTTGTCTATTATCTACCTTTTTCTTTAAAAATGCATCAATATACTTTTTCTCTGCCTCACCTGTTGTAATTCCAAAAGAAACCTCTTTTATTTCAGCTCCCAACCGCCGCGCAAAGTTAAGATTTTTATCAATAATATGAGATGCTCTACCCTCACTTACTTTAAAATTCGTAAAAATGGTGCTCAGCCATTCTGTCCTGAAACTGCCTGCCTTAAAACCTAATCTTATCGGCGTCCGGCTCAGCCAGGCTAAAACTCCTCCCCTTATATCTCCCTGTAACTCAAGCAAGAGGTCATATTTATTTGCCCTTAATTTCCTGATAAGTTGAAGAAGATGTTTAAGCATAGTTGGAATCGGCTCATTTTTTTTGAAGATGATTACTGAGTTTAAGGCAGGATGCCCATTTAATATATCTTCTAATTTATCATGAACAAGCCAGGATATGTAAGCGGCAGGAAATCTTTCTCTAAGAGCATTAAGAGTAGGCAGAGTATGGATAACATCACCCAATGAGCCAAGCTTAATAATGAGGATTCGCTCAATTTTTTTTTTAGATAAATCTTTCAGAAATTCATCTCCTCTTTGCTCTTTTAGGCTTGATTTTTTTCTTTGAAGCAGGAATAATTTTCTTTAATTAATGTTCTCCCGAACTCCCCTGCTCTTCTAATATCCCCTTCATCAGGTTTTCCTTTGTTAATTCCTCCGATAAGCTTAAATGGTCCATTTGTATCAAATCCTTTACAGAAGAATTCTCCGACAATATCAAATCCCTTTTTTAATAATCTCTTTTTTAGTGACCTGTGCAGGAGCCATTTTACTATTATCCCTGAGGTTGAGAAAATAAATGCCTTTTTATTCTTTGAGTCGGGCAGCTTATCTACGAGACTCAGAAGAGTTCTGTGATGCCTCCAATAATAAATCCCAGAACCAAAGCCAATCAAATCATATTCCTGAATACTGTCCACCTCTTTTGGCTTTAGTAGTTCTGCTCCAAGAGCATTAGCTATTGAGGCGGCAATCTTTTCAGTATTACCATGATGAATCGAAATGCATACTACCAATGCCTTCATTTTCACTCTCAGGTTATAAAATTTTCTCGGCAAGCCTGCGGGCATTCTCTAAACTCATATCTAATTCTTCTTTGCTCAACCCCGCTCCACAACCCATTTTCTCCATCATTTCAGGAGTCATTAAATCTAATAAAGA
>QLTX01000222.1 GCA_018725175.1 Candidatus Psychracetigena formicireducens | reverse complement strand
ATTCCCAGACTGTGGGCAAACGTGGAGCCTGTTCCCCTATATGTTAGGATAGTTGTCGTATAGAATAAAAATGTATAATAAAAATATGACAATAACCTAAGGAGAATAATATGCCAAAAGAAGATAACAACAATAAGCAATACACAAAAGAATTTAAAGAATTAGTACTAAAGAGACTAGACCCACCAAAAAGTGAATCAGTACCAGAGATATCAAAAGAATTAAATATAGCAAAATCCACAATATATCAATGGATTCGTACCAATGATAAAAGTAAAAAACAAAGTATACAAACAACTAATAATAAGCATTCAAGCAAATGGAGCTCAGAAGATAAATTTCAAGTTGTACTTGAGACATATACTCTTACAGAAGAAGAATTATCAGCATACTGCAGAAGGAAAGGTATCTACGTAGATGAAGTCAAGAGTTGGAGATACCTTTGTCTTAAGGCTAATGCAACTATTTCAAAGGATCCTCAAAAGATAGAAAATGCCCTTAAGGAAGAACAACAAAGAAATAAAGATCTTGAAAAAGAGCTAAGGCGAAAAGAAAAAGCATTAGCAGAGACAGCAGCGCTATTAGTACTAAGAAAAAAGGCCCAAGCGATCTGGGGGGAACCAGAGGACGAATGATCAGCATTTCAGATCGCAAAGAGGCAGTAGAGCTGATCAATCAAGCAAGAACATCTGGTGCTAAATTAAAACCAGCGTGTAAAATGTTAAATATCAGTGAAAGAACTTATCAAAGATGGACAAATGATGATACAGTAAAGGAAGACCAAAGATCACTAGTAGATAGACCTACCCCTAAAAACAAACTTTCAGATAAAGAACGCTCAGAAATTATACAAGTAGTAAACAAGCCTGAATTTGCTGATTTAGTGCCATCACAGATAGTCCCTAAGTTAGCAGATCAAGGTAAATACCTGGCATCAGAATCAACCATACATCGAATATTAAAAGAAGAAAAAATGAATACCCATAGAAGTCGATCCAAGGTACCCGTAAAAAGAGATGCACCGACACATATAGCTACAGCTCCAAATCAAGTATGGACATGGGATATAACATGGTTAAATGCACTTGTCAAAGGACAATACTACAAGCTATATTTAATTATAGACATGTTCAGTAGATTAATAGTAGGCTATGAAGTATGGGAAACAGAGAAAGCTGAATATGCAGAGCATCTAATAAAAAAAGCAACCCTTTCACAAGGTCTAGCTGGTAACCCATTGGTATTACACTCAGATAATGGTAGTCCAATGAAAGCAGCCACCTTTTTAGCAACATTAGAAAAATTAGGAATACAAAGCTCATTTTCAAGACCCAGGGTAAGTAATGACAATCCCTACTCAGAAGCATTATTTAAAACGATGAAGTATAGACCTAAATATCCTTTTAATGGATTTACAAGCTTAGAAGAAGCAAGAAAATGGGTTCAAAAGTTTGTAAACTGGTACAATTGCACTCACTTACACAGTGGTATTAATTTCATAACCCCTTACCAGAGACACTATGCTTTAGACAAGGAAATAATGGAAAACCGTATAAAAATTTATGAAGAAGCTAAAATAAAGAATCCAGAAAGATGGTCTAAAAACATAAGAAACTGGTCATTGCCTGAATATGTAGCACTAAATCCTATTAAGGAAATAGAATTTAAAGACTTTGCTGCTCAGAAAAAAGGTTAAGTACTAAACACTTAGAAATTTGGCGAAGCGAACCATTTATATTGAGAGGCATGCATGGTAGCCTTGCGAAAAAGGGCAAGTCCTTTATTTAAAGGGCTTGCCAGCAAGGGCTAAGACCATGTATGCAGAGGCTCAATGTCAATGGCAAATAGGCTAAGGCATCACATAATTATTTTAATGTTAAATACGACAACTTACTTGACAAACACCGTAAACGATGTTCAAA
>QLTX01000221.1 GCA_018725175.1 Candidatus Psychracetigena formicireducens | reverse complement strand
AAGAAAGCTACTTATATTTATTTCCTACTTTTTATTTAATTTCCTATTATAGACCTTAAAACTACTTCCGCCAAAAAGTTAAACAGTTTGCTTTATCCAAAATATTAAACTCAATCATTTTTTCAAGTAATGAGAAATCAACCGGACTATCCCACCGGAAACGTACCAGCTCCTTGCTGTGATCAAAGCCAGCCTGCACAATTTCATCATAAAAATGATTAATCCCTGCCCTTTCAGGGGCAACAGCCAAATGATGTTTGGCTACGCTAAAGCCGATAATAAATGTGCCGTGATCGGTAAACATAGGTTGATTCCAGGCAATTTTTGGCATTAAATTTGGAAATTTCTTAGTAGCTACCCAACCCAGAACTTCTTCCATTCGGGCCCGATGTTGCGGGTTATCAATACGCGCTAAATATTCTGCAAAAACTTCCATGTGGTTCTCCCCTAAAATATTAATCTAAGAATCAAATATTATCATACCCCCTAATTTGTCAAACGTTAGCATAGAGTCATCTACAATGTAACCGAAGAGATTTACCTCAACTTTTGGTATCCACTTTTCCTATCCTACCTCAAGAAATATTTGCTCTATTTTTTAATTATTCCTCTACATAGGGAATTGTTAATGGCCCCAAAGGTAGCACAGCTATAGACATATCTTCACCATATTTTTCTTTAAGCTCGTTTAGAGTCTGCTCTATGTCCTTAGTAGGTTTAAAGAGTGCGTTAGTGACGTCTTGGTCCGAAAGAATGGAGTATACATATACATCAGCCCAGACTTGAATTACTGCCTGCTTTTGAGCCTGCCACTGATCAAACATCTTAAAGGTATGGTCATTTATCATCTGCAAAATTTCCTGGGGAGTCTTTCGCATCCCAAGAATTTTGGTATAGTTTCCGTGGTCAGGCAATCCATCAGAGCATTCTGAAGCACATATTATCGTGCCACCTTCTTTGATTATCTTATGGGCCGCACTCATACCCTTTACTGCCTGATAGAGGTTCTGATCTAAAGGATAGCCGGAGTTAGAGGTAATAACCACATCAAACCTATGATCACATTTAATCATCGCATGTTCTTTAGCAAATTGGCTTCCCTTATCATGTGCTTCAAAGAGTTCGCCTGCAAAAACCGCAGTAATTTCCTTATCTCTGTTCAGAGTTACATTGAGCATGAAATGGGGCTTGCACATCCTATTTGCTTCCCTGGTCATTTCTTGAACAGGATTACCTTCCATGTTCCCCTATGTAGACATAGGGTCACCAATCATCCGAGCATTATGGAAGGTCATAATCGTCTCTATACCTGCAATGCCTGGCATAATTCCTTTCGGACCACCTGATAAACCTGCAAAAAAATGAGGCTCGATAAATCCGGTTGTTATTCTAAAATCAGCTTTGGTATATTCCTTATTAAGGTACACATCACAGCCATATTCACTTCTTCCTACATTCACTAATTCATCCTGTTTATGACAGTGGTGATTGATCACTCGAATGTTCTCAACTACCCACTCCCCAAGCATCTGAACAAACTCTTCTTTGGTTTGGTCTCGATGAGTCCCGATACCATTAATGATGACAAAGTTTTGGTGGGGAACATGTGAAAGCTCCTTTACTAACCAAGGCACTAACTTATGATTAGGTGTAGGTCTGGTAATATCACTGATAACGATTGCTACCTTATCAGTCGACTTTACCATTACCCGCAAAGGAGGAGTCCCTATTGGATTTCTCAGAGCATCTACCACTTCTTTCTCTTCATCAGCTAAGCCCTCCAAATTATGAGGTTCTATAACGATCGCCTGATCCGTCACTTCAATGGTTAAATTTTCTGTGCCATATAAGAGTGTTGTTTGCATATACTATCTCCTCTAGTACTTACTTGCAAAAGTAATAAATAGGTGTATAATATGGCATAGGAGGATACTATGCCA
>QLTX01000220.1 GCA_018725175.1 Candidatus Psychracetigena formicireducens | reverse complement strand
ATTCTGGAGAAACTGAAACCCTGGAGTTTAAACAAATCCCCAATGATGCTCTTTATAGAACCATCTCGGGGATGGCAAACACAAAAGGTGGGATAATCCTTCTTGGTGTGGATAAAAAAGGTAGCATTACCGGTGTGGAGACTTCAACCAAGTTTCTGGAAGATTTAACCAACCGCATTGTAAACAAACTCTCTATCTATCCTGAAATAGAAACTATCAATAGTGAGGAAAAAAGACTTATTGTAATTAAGATCGCTCGGTCAACTTATCCTGTTTCATACGAAGGTATTTATAACGAGAGAGTTGGTAATACAACCCGAGAGATGAGTCCACAAAAACTTCAGGCATTCCTGCTAAACCACATGCCCTGGGATTCCATTGCTGGAAATTTTACACTCGATGAAATAGATTCTGAAACGGTTGATAGCTTCCTCCGTTTTGCAGTAGGAAAGAAATGGCTTACCGATGTTTCTTTGAACGAACCACAACAACTTGTCCTCCAAAAGCTGGGGTTTATAGTGGATGGAAAACTCACCAATGGAGCAATTCTCCTTTTTGGCAAGAACCCACAAAAACATTTTGTCAATCTCTGCGTCCGCATAGGAAGGTTCAAAACAGAAACTATAATAATTGATGACAAATGGGCAAAAGGTAATCTTTTTCAGCAGTTTGAAGAAACAATAAATATCTTAAAGCAGTTCATTAGCGTCAGATACGAGATAAGAGGTCTCCAGAGAGAGGACATCTGGGATTATCCGATTGAAGCACTTCGTGAAGCTGTACTCAATGCTCTGACTCACAGAGATTACTTTAATATTGCAAATTTTATAACTATAAAAGTTTATGACGACCATATCTGGTTTCACAACTTAGGTAATCTTTTGGAAGGAATTACCATTGATGAATTAAAAAAACCGCATCAGTCATTTTTACGCAATCCATTAATAGCAAAAGTCTTTTATCTATGCGGATTTATTGAACAATACGGTAGTGGAACGGTTCGAATGGTTGAATGGATGAAATCTGCAGGGCTACCAGAACCAGAATATAAAGAGGAGCTAGGTGGATTTTCGGTGTATTTTTATAAGGATATTTATACAGAGGAAAATTTAAGGAAGGTGGGATTAAACGAAAGGCAGATAAGAGCAGTGATGTATGTCAAGGAGAGAGGGAAGATTACGAATAAGGAATACCAGAAAATAGCGGAAGTTTCTAAACCGACAGCCACAAGGGAACTTGCAGTGCTTGTAGATCTGAACTTGTTAGAACAACAAGGTATCACTGGAAGGGGTACCTTCTATGTGTTGAAAAAGGGCTCACAAAGGGCTCAAACGGCTCGTAATGGGCTCACAAAGGGCTTAAATGGGCTATAATTTGGCCAGATGGGTAATGAAGGGTAAGCAACAAAAGGGTGGATGGATTAAACCCAGGTAATGAAAGTAATGAATTGGTAATGAATGATGCTAAAAACAAAACTATGAAGACACAAAGTGACATAAATAACTCCAAACTTCCAGAAGGCTGGCGATGGGTAAGGCTGGGAGAAGTATGTGAGATTAACCCTTCACGACCTAAATTCTTTACTCGCCTTCCTGATGCCCCAACTACATTTGTTCCAATGGTAGCAGTTAATGAAAAAACAGGTACTATTGCTAAACCAGAAATTGTTCCTTATAAGAAAGTCTCAAAAGGTTATACCTATTTTGAGGAAGGGGATGTTCTTTTCGCCAAAATTACACCCTGCATGCAAAATGGTAAGCATGTGATAGCAAGAACTCTAATTGATGGTATAGGTTTTGGCACTACAGAATTTCATGTCTTAAAACCTAAAGATAGTGTTTTACCTAAATGGATCTGGTATTTCATTAGACAGCCTTTTTTCATGCAGGAAGCAATGGCATACTTTACAGGTGCGGTTGGTCAACAGAGAGTACCAGAAGA
>QLTX01000022.1 GCA_018725175.1 Candidatus Psychracetigena formicireducens | reverse complement strand
TTTTTAGCCATGTTTACATCTCCTTTACTATAATTTTCTGAGCAATACCACGGCCCAGCGCTACCCTCGACCCCCTGAGGTCAATGATGACCGGTCCTGGCATCTGACAATTTACCACTTTTATCTGTACACCAGGGGTAAGCCCCATGTCGGCGAGCCTTTTTTGCAGCCCGCTGCCAGCTCTAGCCCTGATTACTGTTACCATCTCACCAGGCCGAGCCATAGCTAGCGGAATATCATGAATTGTCATTTAAGTCACCTCAACCTGAATAGTGGCAGCCTCTTCCTTGCGTAACGACAGGTTGTATCCCTTGACCTTAATCTCCATAGGGTCTCCCAGTGGGGCCACCCTCTGCATCTCAATTTCGCTTCCGGAGACCAGTCCCATATCCAACAGCCGCCGCTGGACATTGCCTTTGCCGCTAATTTTAACGATTTTACCCTTTTCACCTTTCTTTAATTCGCTTAGCATTTTCACGCTCATCTGTTATCTCCTTTTTTCTACTGTTTAAGATAGTTTAGCATACTTAACATTTTAATGTCAATATTAATAGAACTCTTTATATATTATTAATTGACGATGCAGTTTTAAAAGGATATAATCAAATATAATAACCCTTTGATAATAACCCTTTGATTATTTATGTGGGTTATAAAAGGTTTATTTCTAGTGGAATAATACTAAACTATATTGGATGGAGGTTTGTATGATGATAAGCCGGGATGAAGCAGAAAATTTGCTAAAAGAAAAGGTTAAAAATAAAAACATGGTAAAACATTGCCTGGCAGTGGAAGCAGTAATGAAGGGACTTGCCAGGACACTCAATCAGGATGAAACTGCCTGGGGCTTAACTGGTTTGTTACATGATATAGATTTGGATATCGTTGGTGGAGATATGAATACTCACTCATTGGAAAGCGGGAAAATCATGAGGGAGTTGGGTTTTTCTGAAGAGTTGGTGCAAGCTGTAGAAGCGCATAATGAAGCACATGGTCTTCCACGAGATTCTATAGTGGCTAAGGCGCTGTATGCGGCTGATCCTGTCACCGGCTTAATTGTAGCTGCAGCTTTAGTCCATCCTGATAGAAAAATATCTTCATTGGATTTAGATTTTATACTCAGACGGTTTAATGAAAAATGGTTTGCCAAAGGTGCAGATAGAGAGCAAATCAAATCAATCATTTTATTAGGTATATCCTTTGAGGATTTTTTAAGTTTATCGCTTAAAGAAATGTCAGGTATTTCAGGAACACTTGGCCTTTAAGAGTTTTAATTTGTTGAACATATCTCCAAAATTATTAATTATTCTTTTAGTTATATTACTAACCTGGGTTTTACCAGGTAGTCAGAGAGTGGTTCGTGTTGAAAATAATATTGGCTTTTTGGGATTAAACTTAAATGGTTTACCATTGCCAGAAGCTAAGGGTAAGGTAATTGAAAAAATAAGAGAGTTTGAAAATGAAAAAATTCTAATAAAATACGAAGGTATGAAGGAAATGTTTATCCGAAGTAAATTCCTTAAAATAGATGTAGAAAAAACCCTGGAGGATTTATTTTTATTCCATAGAGAACCATCTATATACTATTCTCGCTTAGACTTTGAAAAAATGATAGCTGATTCACAACTCCCTTTAATTATTTCAGATTTGGCTTTTACCGAAGTATTGAAGGGAAATACGGTTATAAATGTTATTCTAACACCTATGCAAATCCTCAAAAAAGACCTGTTTATAATGCCCATAAGAGGAGCTCAATTACCTGATAAGAAAGCACATCTTCCCAATGCTCCTCGTCCTTATAGAGCAGGAATACACAGGGGAGTAGATTTTTTTACCGGCCATGTTGGAGTACCGATAAACTCTTCCACAGAGATATACTCTGTGTATGATGGCGAAATTATTAGAATAGACCACAATTATAAAGATATCACTAAACAGGAGTGGAAGAATCTTTCACTGGAATCAATAAGAAAAGGATTCACTTCACCTGAGAATCTCGATATATTTATGGGCAGGCAGATTCACATAAAGCATGGTAATGGCATTAAGACAGTCTATGCTCATCTGTCCTGGGTTAGAAGCGATCTTAAAGTTGGAGATAAAGTATATCAAGGAGAGTTGATTGGTAGAGCAGGTAACTCGGGTACAGGCGGTAGTTTTATCCATCTTCACTTTGAAATCTGGATTGATGATGAGTTTCTGGGTAAAGGATTACCATTTAAACAGGCAAGAGAGTTATATGAATACTATTTTAGGGAGTGGCAATAATGAGCTACAATAGTAAAATGGGAAGCTTTGAAGTAATTACTGGTTGTATGTTTTCCGGTAAGAGCGAAGAGTTGATTAGAAGAATTAGAAGAGCTGAAATAGCCAAACAAAAAGTGCTGGTATTTAAGCCCCTAATTGATTTTAGGTATAGTAGGAAAGGGGTGGTTTCCCATAGTGGTGTATCCATAGAAGCTATCCCGGTGGAAAATCCAGAAGCAATCCTTAAACATGATGTATCTGAAATCCAAGTGGTAGCTATTGATGAGATTCAGTTTTTTACAACAGAGATAAGGTATATTATAGAAAAATTAGTCTTAAACGGAATAAGAGTAATTGCCGCAGGGTTAGATATGGATTTTCGGGGGGAGCCATTTGGACCAATGCCTGAGTTAATGTCTATGGCAAATAAAATTGATAAACTGGAGGCAGTTTGCACTGTTTGTGGAGCCCCAGCTTATTATACTCAAAGGGTAATTACTGGAGTTCCTGCTTCTTATTTTGACCCGGTGATTTTGGTAGGTGCTCAGGAAGCTTATGAAGCCAGATGCCGGATGCATCATCAAGTAGGTAATCACCCCCGTAATTTGTACCCAAATAGTTAAGAAAAATGAAAGAACTGATTATAAAAAAAATAGTTGATTTTAAAAAAAGAAAAGATGAATTAGAAAAATTATTAGCTAATCCAGAAGCAGTTGAGTTCTCTTCTAAAATAATAGATTTAGGAAAAGAGTACCGTGAAATAACCGATATTCTGGAAATTGCTGATAAATACCTTCTGACCTTTAGTAGATTGGAAGAAGCTAAAGATCTTTTTCAGTCAGAAGAGATGGAAATTAGAGAACTGGCTAGAGAGGAGATTAAGCTTCAAGAAGAAAAGCAGGAATTTCTCCTATCTGAGTTAATCAAAGCATTTGTACCAGGCGATCCTCTTGACGACCGATCAGTTTTTATTGAAATCAGGGCTGCAGCAGGCGGAGAGGAATCTGCCTTATTTGCAGCTGACCTATTAAGAATGTATTCCCGGTATGCTGAGAAAAAAGGGTATAAATACAAATTAGTGGATTATAATTCAACAGATATTGGAGGTTTTAAGGAAGCTGTTCTGGAGGTCCACGGTAACGGAGCTTATTCTCAGTTCAAGCACGAAATTGGAGTCCACAGGGTTCAAAGAGTACCAGAAACCGAATCATCGGGAAGAGTGCACACCTCAACTATTACTGTGGCAGTTATGCCTGAAGTTGAAGATGTGGAAGTAGAAATAAATGAAGATGAGATTAGGGTTGATACTTTTGGTGCTGCCGGTGCAGGCGGGCAACATGTTCAGATGACTGATTCAGCTGTCAGAATTACTCATATTCCTACTGGTATTGCAGTATCCTGTCAGGATGAAAGAAGCCAGATAAAGAATCGTGAAAAAGCCTTAAAAGTTCTCAGGTCCAGACTTTATACCTTTTTTAAGATGAAACAGGAGAAAGAAATTGCCAGTAAGCGTAAATCTCAGGTGGGTAAAGGTGATAGAAGTGAAAAAATTAGAACTTATAATTTTCCCCAAAATAGGATTACTGACCATAGAATTGACTTATCTGTATATAACTTGAGTTATATTCTGGAAGGTAATATGGAACTGATAATCGAGCCTCTTCAACTTAGTTTACAGGAAGAGTTTTTCAAGGAACTTAATTGAAAAGTACAGAGTTACTTTACCGGGGCGGGGAAAAACTCAAAAATGGTGGTATTGTCTCTCCTATTTGCGAGAGTGGACTAATACTTTCTCATCTTCTGGGAAAAGCTGATGACAATTTACTTATAAATCCAATAGAAGTTAACACTGCTGAGGTAAGTAGTTTTGATAAATTAATAAATCTGAGGCTAAATAAACAACCTTTGGCTTACCTTATTGGATATCAATATTTCTATGGAAGAAAATTTTTTGTTACTGAAGGGGTGTTTATCCCCCGCTATGATAGCGAAATTCTGGTGTTAGCAGTTTTAAACTACCTTAGAAGTGATAAGGTATATAATATTAACACCCGGTATAATGCCCTGGATTGGGGAATAGGTACAGGAGTTTTGATGATAACCCTTATATTGGAATGCCCTCAAATGAAATTCGTGGGGGTTGATATTAACCACCAGGCCTGTCAGGTAGCAGAAATAAATGTTAAACATCATGGCCTGGTTAATACTACTCCAATATACCAGGTTGATGGGTTTACCTACAGCAAACTGGTTAAATCTGGTTCAATAGATATACTTATAAGTAACCCACCCTATATTAAGAGTAGTTTACTGGAAGAGCTTTCACCGGAGGTACAAAAAGAACCAATTAGTGCCTTATTAGGAGGTAAACAGGGAATTGAAGTTTCCCTGAAAATATTAGAATCTTATTACGATAAGATAGCTGTAAATGGTAGAGTTTTTTTGGAAACTGACAATGCAAAGCTTCTTATTAAGGAAGCTATAAGATATGGCTACCAGCCTGAGAATACTTATCCAGATTTGAGTGGCCAGGAAAGGGTAGTTGTTTTTAAAAAAAAGGAGGGTTGTTGATGGAAAAAATATTTGATTTAATAGTATTAGGTGGTGGACCAGCTGGTTTAACAGCTTGCTTATATGCACGTAGGTTTGGCCTGGAGGTACTTCTTATTGAAAAACTTACCCTGGGCGGAACGATAAATTTAACTGACCGAGTTGATAATTATCCTGGTTTCCCCGAGGGGATAAGCGGAAAAGAGTTAGGAAGCTTATTAGCTGACCATTGTCAATCTTATGAAGCTGAAACTGTGTATGACGAAGTTAAAAGAGTTGCTTTTGAAAATAACAGTTATTTTTTAGAAGGGGAATTTAATATATATCAGGCAAAGAGTTTGATTTATTGCACAGGTACAAAACCTAAAACCACAGGAATTGCTGGGGAGGATAAGTTTTATGGAAGGGGAGTCTCCTTTTGTGCAGCCTGCGACGCCTATATGTTTAAGGATAAAGAAGTGGCAGTAATTGGTGGGGGTGATTCAGCAGTTGTGGAAGCAATTTACCTGGCTTCTCTAAGTAATAAAGTATATATAATTCACCGAAGAAACCAATTGAGAGCAGTTAAATCATTACAGGATAAATTAGTGAAAATGGAGAATATTTCAATAGTCTGGAATTCTATTCCCTTAAAAATTATAGGGGAAAAGGAAGTTGCCGGGCTGGAGATTAAAAATGTAAAAACAGAAGAAATAGCCTTCATTCCCATAAAGGGTGTATTTATTTATGTTGGTGAGACGCCTCAGACCGAATTAATTAAAAACCTGGTGAATCTTGATGAAAATGGTTATATCCTTACTGACGAGTTTATGCAAACATCAACTCCTGGTCTATTCATAGCTGGAGATGTAAGGAAAAAACCTTTTCGCCAGATCGTGACTGCTGTTAGTGATGGAGCTATTGCCGCTTTTTCGGCTTACCATTACCTTGAAGAAATAAAAAAATGATAGTTAAACTCAATGGTTCATCTCACCCTGGTTATCAAAGGAAAAAGAACGAAGATTTTTATGTTATTGAAGATAACCCTTACCCTCTTATGATGGTTGCTGATGGTGTGAGTGGAGAAAGAAAAGGCGAAGTAGCCTCGGAGTTAGCTTCCCAGGCAATTATTGCTCATTTATATAATTACCTTAAAACTGATTTTTCTAGAAACAAAGTGAACTTTTTATTAAAGGAAATATTTGATAAAGTCAACCTATTAGTGTATAAAGCTGGTAAGGGGAGTCCAGATTTCCAGGGAATGTGTACCACTTTGACTCTTTCGCTGATTTATAATAAAAAACTTTTTGTTGCTCATGTAGGGGATTCTCAGGCTTTCATTATCAGGAAAAGCCGGATCATTACTCTTACTAAACCACATACTTTAGCCCATTTTATGAAAATTAAAACAGAAGATCATCCCTTTAGCCACGTTCTTACCCAGGTTATCGGCCAAAAGAAACCCCTTTTGGTTGAAGCCAGGTCTGTTGTGCTTAACAATGAAGATATCATTGTTTTGTGTACCGATGGCTTGGGCAAATATGTTTCAACAAGGGAAATAAAAAAAATAGCCATTAGCTCTGATGTTCATGACCTCCCGGAAATGTTGATTGGGGCAGCTTTAGCTAAGGGTGGTCATGATAATATTACTGTGGCTGTTGGTTTTGTTGAGGAGCTTGAGGCTAATGAATGATTATATAGGTAAATATAAAATAATCAGGGAGTTGGGTACTGGTAGCATGGGAATAGTATTTTTGGTAGAGGATGAAGAAAAACAATCCCTATTTGCTCTTAAAAAAATGAAACCAATCCATTTCCTTGATGGAATAAAAATTAATAGATTTGAAAACGAAGCTCAATTGATATCTCAGCTTAATCATCCAAACATAGTTAAAGTAGTGGATTATGGAAAAGAAAGTGGTATTCCCTTTATTGTTATGGAGAATATGGATGGAGGGTCACTCAGTGATCTACTTGCTTTTGGTGTAATGGGCATAACACATGCAGTATATTTAATATCAACAGTTATGGAGGGTTTGAAATATGCTCATTCTGTTGGCATTAGACATGCAGATTTGAAAACCAGCAATATATTATTAAAGAAAGATGGCCAGATTAAAATTACTGATTTTGGGTTAGCAACTATGGTAGTTACTTCTGAGAGAATGGGGACTCCAGCTTATATGGCTCCAGAGGTCATTACTGATGATAAAGTTGACCAGAGAGCAGACATTTACTCTTTAGGAGTAATTCTCTACGAAATAACCACTGGAAAATTACCTTTTCAAGGGAAAACCGCTTATGAGGTTTTACAGAAACATTTAAAAGAAAGCCCCTTACCACCTTCAAGTATCATTCCTAACTACCCCAGAGAATTAGAAACCATAATTTTTAAAGCTCTTAAAAAAGACCCCGAAGAAAGATATTCCTCAATTAAAGAAATGATGGCTGATTTTGATAAACTCCCTGCGAATGTGAAATCTCAAAATGCTTCCTTTGGCATTGAGCTGTCTTTAAAAACTTTTCCCGAAAAGGCTGAAATATATTACGATAATATATATAGAGGCCTTACCCCAATTAAATTAGTGGATTTACTTCCCGGCGAAGGCTCTTTGTTGATTAAAAAGAGTGGCTATCAAGATATCATTCAAAAATTTAATTTTAAATCTCCTGCCTCTATTAACTTGTATTACCGTCTGAAATCCTACAATTTACCCCTTTATGAGATAGACCTGGGGAATATTCCTGCCTGCAATTTTTGTTTAATGGATAACTCTCTTTTAGTGGGAGCCAAGCATGGAGAGTTGATCGAAGTGGATTTGAATTCCGGGTCAATCATTTCCAGTATTTTTGTAGGAGGCGAATTCACTAAAAGCGTAACCTGTTTAGATGGTTTTGTGGTTCTAAGTTTAAAAGATGGCAGGGTTGCTTTTTTGAGAACATCTAACATTCCTCCTTATTTAAAAGGAAGCAGTATTTATAAAATGTTTAACCCGGGAGAAACAATAGCAGGAGACATAATGTCAAATTATTCAAGAGTGTATATTGGAACAGAAAATGGTAACCTGTATTGCCTTAAATCTTCTTCTGGAGAGAGCGTATTCAAGCACGTTTTTGATATTCCTTTAAAAGAAATTCATTTGTATCCCCAAAACGATATTATTTACTTATCTTTCTATAATGGATTATTTAAAGCTGTTGATAGCATATTAGGTGAAGAAATCTGGACTATGGAAACTACCAGTTCTAATTTTTTAACTCCAATATTTCGTGAGGGGAGAGTAATTCTTGTTTCTAAAGAGGGGGTTGTTTATTGTCTTTCCGTTAAAGACGGTAAAATAATTTTTAGGCAATACCTGAACAAACAGATAAAGTCAATAGTAGCCCTTGATGATAACAATATATATTTATACACCTCCAATGGAACTCTTTTATCTACAAATATTAACCGTCAGCAGCTGTCATGGGAAACCCGTTTAACCTCTAAAATTTCACTACCTGCTTTAGTCTGCCATCCTGGGCATATGGTAGACCAGGTCCTTAACCTGATACTCAGTTCGGGGTTATGGATTAAAATTGATAAAGTAAGCGGTAGAGTTCTTTTTGAGCATGATTTTGGTGCCACCGTTAATACCAAACCGATTGAAAAAAACGGTCTTTTTTACCTTATTGATGATTCAGGTAAGCTTTATGCTATTCCTCTTACCTGATTTTTTTAAATAAATGGAGGCATATTTTTAATGGGTATTTTTATAAAAGGGACATATCTGGTTCATTCCTCGGGGAAATTGGAAAAAAAAGATGTTTATCTTAAAGAAGGTAAAATAGAATCTATCGCCAATACGCTTTATGCTTATGAAAACGATAGGGTTATTGATGGTAACAATAAATTATTAGTATCGGGCTTAGCTAACTGCCACACCCACCTTTCTATGACTTTGTTAAGAGGTATTGCCGATGATATACCTTTGAAACAATGGCTGGAGAATGAGATCTGGCCTGTGGAAGAAAAATTGAAACCTGAAGATGTCTACTGGGGTGCTATGCTGGGTATTGCAGAAATGATTAAGGGGGGAACTACTGTTTTTGCGGATATGTATTTTCCCGAGGATGAGGTAGCCCGAGCTGTGGCAGAGACAGGTATAAGGGCTTGCCTGGCACCGGGATTAATTTACCAGAATGCCGAGAATGGTGAAAAAAAACTAAAAGAAAATGTTAATTTTATAAAGAAATGGGAAGGTTGGGGGAACTTAATTACTACAGCTTTTGGACCACATGCTCTTTATACCTGCCCTCCAGAATATATAAGAGAGATCGTAAAGGAAGCCACAAAATTAGATGTATTAGTGCATTTTCATTTCCTGGAAGCTCTCTGGGAAAGAGATTATTGTTTAAAAAACTATGGGTTAAATCCTTTAGATTTCCTTAAGCAAGCGCATTTACTGGATGCTCACACCTTGATTGCCCATGGGGTCCACCTCACCCCGGAAGAATCCCGCAATTTATCACCATACAAAATTTATCTTGCCCATAATCCTACCAGTAACCTGAAACTATCTTCTGGGATTGCCCCTATAGCAGGGTTTTTAAAGAATGGTTTAAAAGTTGTTTTGGGGACTGATGGCACAGCCTCCAATAATGACCTTGATATGTGGGAGGAAGGAAGATTGATGAGTTTTATCCAGAAAGGTATTTCGGGCGATCCAACGGTATTAAACGCTGAGGAATCATTTAAGATAATGACAAATAATGGGTATAATGCCTTAAAAATGAAAGGTGGGGTAGTTGAAGAGGGATATCTGGCGGATTTAATTCTCATTGATTTAAATACACCTCACCTTACACCTATTTACAATGGGTTCTCTCACCTGGTTTATGTGGTACACCCCGAAGATGTAACAACCACCATTGTTGGTGGCAAAATACTCATGCATAATAGAGAATTACTGACCATTGATGAAGAAAAAGTTTTAGGTAAAGTTAGAGATATTGCCAGGAGGTTAAAGCAATGAAAATTGGAATAATTGGTGGAACAGGGGTTTATGCCCTGGAGTATATAGAAAACCCGCTGGAGGTAAATGTTGCTACTCCCTTTGGCATAGTTACCCCCAGCGTAGGCGTTTATGAAGGTATGGAGGTAGCTTTCCTTCCCCGACATGGGTCAGCTCATTCTATACCCCCGCATAAGGTGAATTATCGGGCTAATATCTATGGTTTAACTAAATGGGGTGCTAAATATGTTTTTTCTACTGCTGCCAGCGGTTCTCTAAAAAAAGATTTCGGGCCAGGACATCTGGTGGTTTTGAGCGACTTTTTAGATTTTACTAAAGGTAGGACTTCTACTTTTTATGAAGGTGGGAGCGATGGAGTAGTGCATATTGATGTTACTGAACCTTACTGCCCTGTCTTAAGGAAGATTGTATATCTTTCAGGTATGGAGTTAAAGTTACCCATACATTCTTCGGGGATTTATGCTTGTTTTGAAGGTCCCAGATTTGAAACTCCTGCAGAAATAAGAGCCTGTCAGGTTCTGGGTGCAGAGTTGGTAGGAATGACCAATGTTCCTGAAGTGGTGTTAGCCCGTGAAGCTGGTTTACATTACACAACCATTGCCATATCTACCAATTATGCTGCTGGAATCTCCTCTATCCCCTTAAGTCATGAAGAGGTTTTAGAGGTTATGAAAACTGCAGGTGATGCAGTGACTAACTTGATTTTTACCTCTATAAAAAAAGTTAAAATGATTAAGGAGATTTGTGGTTGTGAAGAACCCAAAAGAAAACTGCCAGGGTTATAGCCTTGATGGAATCAGAATATTCCCCGATAGAACAGAGATTCTTAATCAACTCCGGCTGCCTTTTATTGAGGAGTGGTTAGTTACTTCTAATTACCGGGAAGTAACTAAAGCCATTAAAGACATGGTTATTAGAGGAGCCCCCATCATTGGTGCTGCAGGTGCAATAGCAATGTATCTGGCAGTTTTAGAAGGAGTCGGGAAACAGAATATACTCTACTATCTAAGAAATGCCTATCTAGAGATAGTTGGTGCCAGACCTACTGCTCGAGAACTTGCTTTTAGAACGGATGAAGTATATAAGGTTGCTGAACAAAATATCATTTATGGAAATAATTCTTTTCCAGTAGAAGAAACCTATAAAGTGGTGTTAAAGATTTTTAGAGAAAGTATTGAATCTACCGAGCATATCATAAATGAGGGGATTTCTCTCTTTACCAAAAAAAGTAATATTTTAACTCATTGTAACACTGGTAGTCTGGCAGTGTTGGGTCGGGGGACAGCTTTAGGAATTATTAAAGAAGCTTTTAAGAGAGGCCTGGTTAATATGGTCTATACTGGTGAAACCAGGCCTTTTCTTCAAGGCTCAAGATTAACCAGCTATGAACTGAAAAATGAGGGCATACCCCATAAAATTATTATTGATAGTTCTGCTCCATACTTGATGAGTAAGGGTTTAGTGGACATGGTAATTATAGGAGCGGATAGAATTTCCTCTAATTTTGATGTTGCTAATAAAATAGGTTCTTATTCCCTGGCTTTAGCTGCTCACCATCATAAAATTCCTTTCTATGTAGCCGCACCTATGGTAACAATTGACCACAGGTTAAAATCTGGAGAAGAAATTATGGTTGAAGAACGAAGCGAAAATGAAGTGCTTTTTTTGAATGAGAAAAGAATTGCCCCTGAAGGGGTTAGTGCTTTAAACTATTCATTTGATATAACTCCCTCTACTCTTGTAACTGCAATTATTACAGAAAAGGGTATAATTTACCCAGAAAAATAATAATATAAATGAGGTAAAAAATTGATTGTTATTTTAGAGTATTTGTATAATTCATTTCTGAGGTTTTTCCCAACTCTTTTAATGGTTTCAGCTCTAATCATCGGGTATCAATTTTTTCGTGTATCTTTTGAAATGAGCAAAAATAAAATTATTAGAGAAAGAAGTGTTTTTTATATGGGAGTAATTCTATACCTGGTATTCATTTATCTGTTTTTTATGGAAGTAAGATTGGATGCAGTAATAAATCCCAATTGGTTACCATTTTTCTACCTTATATGTTCTTTTTTCTGGTGGCTTACTTCTTTGATAACCGAAAAGTATTTACCGGGTATGTTTTGTATAGATATGCAACTACACGAGGCTAATAGCTTTATTGCCAGGGTTGTGTTTTTTCAATCCTTACTGCTTATACTTATTAGAGCCTTGTTTATTATTTTTTAACCAGGAGGTTTCCCTTGATTAAATGTTTTTTTGGTCAGATTTACACCCCAGAATATTACGGTTTAGGAAGGATAATAGTTGAAGATGGCATTATCACTTCCATAACTTTAAGTAAAACACCAACCCGCCAGGATTTTTCCGGGGGGGTTGATTGTATATTAGCACCTGGGTTTATAGACCTTCACATCCATGGTGCGCTGGGTCATGATGTAATTGAAGGCACACCAGAAGCTTTTAATGCTGTTTCCAGGTTTGAAGCTTCCAGCGGGTGCACTGCGTTTTTACCAACTCTGCTATCTTATGACCGGAAAGTTATGAGCGAAATCATTAAAGAATATCCTAAACTTTCCGGCAAGGTATCTGGAGCTACTCCAGTCGGGTTGAACCTTGAAGGTCCTTTATTGAACCGAGAATATCATGGGGCAATGGATCCAAGACTTTTCTGTAATGGTTGTTATGATTGGCTATTTAATATGCTGTCAACTGGAGTGGTTAAATTTATGACTGTAGCTCCTGAGCTTGATTGCGCTCTGGAGGTAATTGAGTTTATGCATCAGAAAGGTATTGCTGTTGGTTTGGGGCATAGCGGGGCTAATCTTGAAGAGGCTTCTAAAGCTCTGGCTTTAGGGTCAGCTAATCTAACCCACACCTTTAATGCAATGAAATCAATGCATCATCGAGAACCAGGTCTGGTAGGATTAGGATTGATGGCTTCAAATTGCAAAGCTTCTATGATTGTGGATGGAGAGCATTTACATCCGCTTATGGTAGATATGATTTTCAGGCTGAAAGGTAAAGAAAATACTTATCTTATATCAGATGCGGTTTCGGGTTCGGGAATGGAACCCGGGACCTACAAATTGGGAGCTTATGAGGTAACTGTTGATGGATTCTCCAGTAAATTAGCCAAAAGCAAAACGCTTGCCGGGAGTATATTGCAGATGGATAGAGCAGTTAGAAATTTTATTAATTATACTAAGGCAAAGTTTTCTGACGCCTTTCATATAGCTTCAACTACACCCGCATCAATTATTAACGATACTACCAGGGGTAAACTGGAAATTGGGAAACGAGGAGACCTGGTTATTTTAAATAAGAATCTGGAAGTTTTACATACCGTAGTTGGCGGAGAAACGGTTTATTCAAAAGAGTAAAATAATTATTTTTTCCTGAACCCTTCAAAATTAACCAGCATAGTGCTGGAAACAATAAATATTGCCCCTATAAGTGGAATTGTGGTTAATCTTTCACCTAAGACTAAAGCAGCAAAGATGAAGCCAAATACGGGTTCTAAAAGATAGGTGAAGCCAGCAGAAACCGGAGTAACAATTTTCTGGCAATGTATCTGCAAATAAATTGTTAGTACAGTACCTAAAGTTGCTAGATAAAGTACAGGTCCAAGTGAAGAGACAAAGTTCATCCAGGTTGGTATCTCTAACCCCCAGATATTAGGAAGAGTGGTAAGGAGAAGAAAAGCAAGAGTAATCTCCATTGTGGAAAAGCCTTTGCTCAGTCGGGGTATTAGCGAAATCTGGAAAGCATAAGTCAGGGCACATATTAAAACTAATAGATCTCCGAGGTTAAGAGTTGCTTGCCACCCACCAGGCATTACCAGTAAATAAAGACCTGAAGCCCCTAAAACTATACCACCTATAATTTTAATGTTTATTTTTTTCCTAAAAATGAGCCATTCTATGAGTGGTACCAATAAAACAGAAGTTGCAGTTATAAAAGCAGCGTTTGTTGCAGTAGTGTACAATAATCCTACAGTTTGAGTTCTCAGGGCGATAAAATTCAATAATCCCAACAACCCTCCTTTTACTAATGCTTGGGACAGTCTCTCCCTTTTTTGGAAAAATAAATAATAGGAGAATAATAATAAAGTAGCAATACCATACCTTATAAATAGTAAAGTTGCTGGGGATAGGTAGTTTAAAGCTATCTTGCTAAAGGTAAAGGTGGTACCCCATATAATGGTTACCAGTAAAAGCCCTAAGGAAGCAGTAGTTTTAGACAATGCTTTTTATATCCTTTCAAAGTTACATAATATAAATCTATTAATTATAAAGGTAAATGCAAAATATTTATACAAAACATATCGGGGAATAAAAGTGTATAATGGGCTTAAATATGATCGCAGTAATATTTTTCACTAAATATAGATCTAATTTCATAAAAGATTGGGTTTTGTAATAAGAATAGATACTCCCGGTCTTATAATATAACATCATTCACCAAGTAATTTAGTGGGATTAAGCGTGACCATCTATAATTTTTTTGTCTCTGATTCTGTATGAATAACCCCTTTTCGGATAGATTATTTTGATGAAGGTCTTAAACTTGAATATTTTAAGGTTTTAGTTTATACTTTAGCAAATAAATTAACCGGGAGGAAATATTTATTATGACCTACGACCTGGAAAAAATTTCTGGTTTACCTTTACTCCTTAATGAAGAAGGGAAGCTCAACAGTACTTTAGATGATCTATACCTTCCTGAACCTGCTTTGAGAAAAGTAGAGGATCTTTTACCGGTATTGGCCTGTAATACTGATATGAATCCAACGCAAATAGCTTACTATATGTATCGAGGTATCTTTTTAAAAGAACACGACTGTTTATTTAAAGAAACTGGTCTTAGATATGACATAACCATTTTATTGCCCGGACTTCTCTCTAAAGAAAATATCAAAACCCTTGGACATTACCATTCCAGACCCGAGTTTTCCTCCTATTCCTACCCTGAGGTTTATGAAGTACTTTACGGTGAAGCACTTTATGTTTTGCAGAAAAAAAACGGAGAGTCTATATTGGATATGATTTTAGTCAAAGCTTCATCAGGAGAAAAACTTCTGGTTCCTCCTGATTATGGTCATGTAACTGTTAATATTGGGAATACTCCGCTGGTTATGAGTAATCTTATGGCTTCTAATGCTACTTCGGTTCATCGGGAATATCTGGAAAAAAAAGGGGCAGCCTACTATATTTTTGTTGATAACAACAATGGTTTAAAGTATCAGGGCAATAATAGATATGGACCACTTCCTTCAATTAGAGAACTTACCCCTAAACTGAATGAATCTCTTGGTTTAATGGCCGAGTTTTCGCTTTACCAATCTTTTGTGATTTCACCTTACAGATTTAAATACCTGGTTAGCCCCCAGGAACAAGGTGATTTATTAACTCGGCTCCTTAATTCCTGATCTAAATGGACACTAACAAAAAACGCCTTTTAACAGGCGATAGGCCAACTGGAAGACTGCATCTGGGTAATTATTTTGGTTCTATCATAAATAGAGTTAAGTTGCAGGACCAGTATGCCTGCTTTTTTATGATTGCCGATCTTCACATGTTGACTACCGATTTTGATAGAACTCAAGACATCAAAGAAAATATTTTAAGTATTGCTATTGACTGGATATCCAGTGGTATTAACCCGGAGAAATCTGTTTTTTTCATACAAAGCAAGGTACCTGCTCATTCTTTTATGCACCTGATTTTTTCCATGCTGGTTTCAGTGCCTAGATTAGAGCGGATACCCACTTTGAAAGATAAAGTTAAAGAATCGCGATTTTCTGACGAAAATGCTTACTCTTACGGGTTATTAGGTTATCCTGTCCTGCAAGCAGCAGATATTCTTGCTTATAAAGCTTCGGTAGTTCCAGTTGGCGAAGACCAGATTTCTCATGTAGAGTTAACCCGAGAAATTGCCCGAAGATTTAACTATACTTACGGAGAAGTTTTTCCAGAACCACGGGCTATCCTTAGTGAAACCTCGCGCGTCCCTGGTATTGATGGGATAAATGTAAAAATGAGTAAAAGTTTAAACAATGAAATATCATTGTCTCACTCTTTTAAGGAAGTTAGAGACCGGGTTATGAAAATGGTCACCGATCCCGCCAAGATAAGATTAACTGACAGAGGACACCCGCAAGTTTGCACTGTCTTCTCCTTTTACAATATTCTTGCAGCTCCCGAGCTAATTGACCAGGTTAAATATGAATGTGAAAATGGTCAAATTGGTTGTGTAGCCTGTAAAGAAAGGTTATCAGAGTTGGTTAACCGGTTAATTGAACCCATAAGAGAGAAAAGGTTTGAATTAGAAAGAAATCCCTCCGGGGTCTGGGACATTTTACACGAAGGCACTAAAAATGCGATATTCACTTCTAATAAAACAGTTTCAGAAATGATTTCCAAAATGAAACTTAATTATTGATTGTTTTGTATCGTAAATAAAAAAGACCCTCACCTGAGGGTCCCGACTTTGACAGTTTCTCCCCCTTTTCCCACTTTTTGTAGTCCAAAA
>QLTX01000219.1 GCA_018725175.1 Candidatus Psychracetigena formicireducens | reverse complement strand
TAAATTATCAACTAAACTTGGTAAACACACACAAGAACAAACTACTGTAACTAAAAAAATTCGAAGAATAGGAGAATGGGATGACAGTTTGATAGACAGAGCAGTATTATTAAATGCTCCAACTTGCATGGCCATGATGTTTGTGGATTATTTAGATCCTGTGGATTCTGGTGTAGATGAATACAATAACTTAAGCATTACTACCAAAAATTTTATAAAATATGTTGAAAACAAATGGCAAGTACCAATAACATTAATAGGTACTGGGGGTTATGAAAAGGACAATAAATTTCATGTTGTAGACCGCACGAAAGGAGTTATTCATGGGTAATATTATTATGTATAATCTTGATATAAAAAGCGGTCAACCAATACTACCAACACAAGCTTATAATAATGATGCTGGATGGGACCTCTACACCAGTCGGTCTGCTATTATTCCACCTTTTTCTTTTGTAGATATACACACTGATATAACTATTTCATTACCCCATGATACATGGGGTATGATAATGGGAAGATCATCAACAGTACGCAGGTATGGATTACGAGTAGAATCTGCTGTTATAGACAGTGGATATCGTGGTGAGATATTTATAGGTGTTTGGAATTTAACAAATAAAGAACAAAATATAAAACTTAGTACTCGATTAGGTCAATTAATCATTCTTCCAATTATATGCGTGACTTGGGAGAATGCATGTAATGGTTTATCCAAGAGTACTCGTAGTGTAAAAGGTTTTGGATCATCTGGAGAATAAAAGAGAATAAAATAGGAGGCTATAATGATGATTGAAAGAGCGCGACAAATTGTTAATGAGGCATTATCTCTCATGGAACGTAAAAACAAAGATTACTCAAATAATACAGGAAATAATCTCGTTATAACAGGATTGCCAGGTATGGTTACACGTCTTACTGATAAAGTATCTAGATTACGTAATCTTATAAATAATCAGGAAGTTAACTTTGAATCAGTACAGGATACATTGCAAGATATTTTGAATTATAGTATTATTGCTAAAATGATTGAAGAAGGTAGTTGGGGTAAGTCGTGTATGATTTACCTTGCGGGACCCATCGATGGTGTAGATGACGATACAGCAAATTCTTGGCGTATCAATATTATATCTCTTTTAACCAAAGCTGGGTACAATACCTTTAATCCTGTAACCCCATATAAATGTGGCAGTTATGACCTGCATTATAAAGAACAAGTCATGGAAATTGATAAAGCAGCAATTAGAGCATGTGATATATTAATTGCTAATCTGAATAGTTCAGGTAGAGCCTTTGGTACAGTTCGTGAAATTGAGTATGCAAAAACTTTAAATAAACGAGTAATAATTGTTTGCGATAATTTAACAAGCGTATTTGCAGCAGACCTTGAAGTTGTACCAAATTTTACAGAAGTTTTAAAATTACTTGGTCAATAACATGAACAACAAGGAGAAAATGATAAGGAGGAAATAAAATGTTTAAATATGAAGACAACCATTTCACGGCAATTAGAAAGATACCCCAATGGATACAGGTAGTTCTTGTTGCCATATATATTATGGTTCTAGCATATATGCTAGAACCAGCCTCAACAGCAGAAGAGCAAACTTATATACATCATATCGTCGAAGGAGGAGAAACTCTTTGGTCAATTGCACAACAGTACAGATCAGATGCTGATCCACGAAAAATTGTCTATCAAATTCATGAAATTAACAAAGTTACTCCAATCATACAAGCAGGACAGGTTTTACTTATACCAATGCAGTAGTATCATATAACGTCCCAGCATACAATTTGCTGGGACGTTTAATTGTTGCTGACATTTAGCCGCTGCCCAACTCGCAGGACATCTGATGCCAGGCGGTTCCATTCTCGCAGCTGAGCTATCGTCACGCCATATCGCTGTGAGAGTGACCAAAGTGTATCACCGGCGACAACTACAT
>QLTX01000218.1 GCA_018725175.1 Candidatus Psychracetigena formicireducens | reverse complement strand
GAGTTATTCTTCAAAGGTGTACTCTCCGGAGTAGATAAAGGCTTCAAAGATACTTTGCATTTCAGGCAGATCGGTTCCCATTTCTTTTCAGCTAACTGTTTTTCCACTCTTATGGCTGACTTAACTGGACCGCAACCTCGGCACAGGTACAGGCCTTCTCCATAACTACTCATTGAAGCAGCCATAATTACTTTGGTCACTTTGTGTTTTTCGTTGACTAAAATATCAAAGAGGTTGGCGGTTCCTCCAATATTGGTCTCAACATAGCGCCTAATCTGGTACTGGGACTGACCTACTCCTACCCGGGCAGCTAAATGAAAAACTGTTTCACAATCCTTGACGGCTTTTTGCAATTGACCCCGGTTTTTTATGTCGGCCCGGAAGAATTCCGCTTTTCGATTAAGATAATCTGGTTTTCTGCCTTGATGTACCTGAAATTCTAAATTATCTAAAATGCGTACATTAAAATTCTTTTTTACCAGGAGGTCTACCAGATGGCTCCCGATAAAACCCGCACCGCCAGTCACCAGAACTTGTCGCATAGACATTTCGTTTTCTCCCCCCTCAACTTAATTCTTTTCCGCTCGAAGAGAAAGCAAGGTAAAGGTTCACCTATTTTCTTTTAACCATGAAAGGAGTTTTCGCAAACCTTTTTCTTTCGGTATCAGAATCTGCCAGTCTAATTCTTTCTGTGCCTTTCTAATATCAGAGATATAGACACGCTGATCTCCGGGCCGCCATCTCGAAAACTTATATCGCACTTTTGTTTTGAGATGTTCTTCCAGCCAGGCAATCAATTCCAAAAGGGATAAAATATTGTCTTTTCCACCGCCAAGATTGAAAACTTCTCCTTTAAGCGTGTTGGCTTTTCTTATTCCTGATTCAAATGCGGAAATTAAATCGTCCACAAAGAGGATATCGCGTACCTGTTTGCCGTCGCCGTAAATAGTGAATTCATTGCCGCTTAAAGCACAAAGCATAATGTAGGTAATCCAACCCTGGTCTTCATTGCCAGACTGGTGCGGCCCATAAATGCACGATTGGCGAAAGACCATGGTCTTAAGGCCGTATATTCGACTGTAATCACGTACATACTGGTCAGCCGCACCTTTGGAACAGCCATAAGGAGAATAGAAATCAAGGTTCATTGTCTCACTAATTCCTTTCGGAAAACCGGTAAGGAAATACCGGCCTACTTTTTCAGATAGAGTTAGGTTTTGGAGACCTCCGTAAACCTTGTTGGTGGAAGAAAAGATAAAAACCGCTTCCGGATTCTCCTTTCGGACCACTTCCAGGAGATTCAGAGTACCCCTGACGTTAACCTCAAAATCGGTTATCGGGTCCATGACACTGGTGGTAACCGCTACCTGAGCCGCTAAGTGATAGATGAGGTCTATTTTCTTTACCGAAGAGACCACCGCCTGATAATCCCGGACGTCTGCCGGAATGAATTTAAAATGCGGATAAATTTTCTGAAGCCAGGCTAAATTCTTTTCACTGCCGGGTCGGGAAAGATTATCCAGGATGATGAGTTCATCTTTCTTCTGTTTTAAAAGGTAGTGGGCTAAATTGACCCCGATGAACCCGGCTCCCCCGGTAATTAGAATTTTCATCGCAAATATTCCTTAAGGGTTATTTAATTGTTATTATAAATTATTATAACTGATTCAGGTATATTTTGTAAATAAGATATTTTAAATAGAGGACCGGAAATGGTAAACTTCCAGAAAATAGTACTGGGGTTCGGGCTTGCCTCTGAGTCGGGCTAAAAAAGAATCGTTTCTGAGCATCTTTTTTTCGGTCACCCGAATTATTTTTCCTTCTTTTTCCAATTTAAAGAAAAAAGATTTTATATCTTCATTCCATTCTCGGTTTGCACCATACCACAGGAGCAGATGGAAACCCTGATAATTGTCTGTAATTTCGGCTAGCATTTCGCTAAGGTTATTGTC